>JBDTVG010000095.1:0-37810 GCA_040007395.1 Chloroflexota bacterium | reverse complement strand
AGCTCAATTTTCGGCTAGGATCCATGAACGTCAACTAGCAATCAGGGTATAGATTTCATTTACCGTCGGAAAACTAGCCAAGTTCCGTTAGCCGTTTTTTGATAGCCCATTAATCGTGCCCTCAGAGGACCATTGCCATTTCTTACCAAAAATATCGTAATACAGCTCTTGCCCAACCAACAGATAGTGTTTATACCCATCTTTTAAAAAAGCGTCTTCAGAAGGTATCCAATCTGACCCTTCCACCTCATACATTCCTGAATCAGGACATATACCACTAGTGAGCCATTTGGTTCGATATTCGTCCAAATATGTATATGCTTCTTTGCTATTTATATGCAACGGTCCTAATGCACTGGTATCGTATTTTTCGTAATCAATCGGTTCTGCATCAGATATCGTTGGATGGACTCTTACCCAAAAAGCATGTTCGAAAGTTACGATAATTCGTTCCTCAAATTGATCATATGTCTTATCTTCTACTGATTGTTTTGCTCCTTTAGCTTCATGCCAAATAATTGCTGCAAATTCAATCACAACTCTGGCCTCTGCGTAGACGGTCAATTTTACCGCTGGGACTGCAGACGATATTTGCCAAGGGACTTTTACTGGAGTTAACTTAGGCTTGTTTTCAGTTGAGTTATGGTGCTTCATTTTGCCCACCAAACCTTAATTACATCAAGAATCTCTAGGTTGTCCATACTAGGTGTTACAGCTGAAAATGTACCGGGAAGCGTTATTTTATTGTTAGGCACCCCATACTCAGAGGGCACCATAAGGCTTTCGCTTAATCGCCTCAGTATATTTTTAGATGGATTTGCAATTTCAACGATACTAGTTGGCTCTGTGCCCGCCAAACTCCACGTTGCCAAACCACGGGTATTTGTAGATACAAGCAATCCGTTAACTTCTTCGAAGTATTCTACTCTTAGCAAGTTGGGATCTATTGTCTTGCCCAGTTGTTCAGCAACTTCATAAATGCTTTTACCTCTTAATATCTCGGGAACTTCTTTTTTGCTTACGCTAAATGTTGGGTCAAGCCGCTTTTGCCCGAAGTAAATACATAGGGGGTCTGTGTTATGCACCAGCCACTGCTGACCGCCTACAAAGAATGTATGTGCCTTGTCCACGGTGAGATTGTACATGCGCTGGACTTGCATCTGCGCGTGGTCTACCTTGACTACGCCATAGCTGCCATCGGCCTTGCGGACATGCTCACCGACCTTGAGATCCGCCGCTTTGACCCAGCCGCGTTCCTGCGTATAGAAGGGATGCCCCGCTGTGGTCTCGATCTGCTCACCGTCGATGGTCAAGTCCTGCACGGTGAAGTCCAAGTTGGAGATGAGCGCCGTCACCGCGAAGTAGCCAGTCTTGCCCGTCGCCTCGTCGTAGGCCAGTACCTTGTCGCCAACCTTGATCTCGCTGATGGGACGCTCACCGTGATCCGTCTGGACAAGGGTGTCGCCGCTAGGAACACTCGTGACTGCCGCGCCCGAACGAGCGACAGCAACGCTAACAGCCTGAGAGATGATAACTGTCAGGATGAGGAGTATCGCACCAATTCGAGAGGCTGTTAGTATCATTTAAGATATTTACTTATCTCTGTGTATAATACTATACACCAATTTACTATCACTGAAATAAATATGTGTTGTTGAGTTAATAGCTATGGTCGCCGTGTCTTTCGAAGGATCTTCCAAATCAGGATGATAACTAATTTCTTCGCTCATCAAATACTCTTCAAATTCTTCATGCGTAGTTGTATCTGTTGGGAAATAACCAGCGAGCTTAAAAGCACTAGGCAAGTCAACCTCATCCTCAGGATATAATCCAATATACCAAACTCTATTGCTGGAAAATGCAATTTGTAGGATGCCATATTTCCAAAGCGGAGCGATTTCTTTTCTGGATTTCGCACTCCAACTAGGTGGTTCACCTAGTTGGGTAAGTACTTCCTCACGATCTATACCGATTTTTAATGGTCCCAAATTCCCCAATAACAGAAATTGCGTTAAGGTAATGTCGTATATTTTCACGGTTAGTCTCCCAACAGTCTCCCAAGCGTAATCTTTAAGAATTTGAATTCCAACGACCTACCGACACCTCCGGCATTGGGATAATTGAGCACATATGGAATAGCTTCAGTTACCCGATCTTTAAATTTTCCTACAAAGTTTGAATCGTTTTCGAATACATTTTGTGCTAAACGAATTGCTTTATCCACTTTTGATTGTGGGTCAGCGCTAAATACCGCCGAAAAGTTAATTCCTTCTCCTGTAGAATCCGGCCTTATGGCTATTTCAATTGGTTTGCCATTATCAACTCTCACTTTGATATGCGCGCCTTTTTGCGCCCAATCCTCGTCAAGCTTAGAAATTTCACAAACTGGATTTACATTATGCACCAACCACCGCTGCCCACCGACAAAGAACGTATGCGCCTTGTCCACCGTGAGATTGTACATGCGCTGGACTTGCATCTGCGCGTGGTCGGCCTTGACCACGCCAAAGCTGCCATCAGCCTTGCGGATATGCTCCCCGACCTTGAGATCCGCTTGTTAACGATTTCTATAATAAATTGTCTATATTCCAAACTTTATCTTCCTGAGCATCCTCCTTTAAAATTTGCGCAAGACTAAGGATCAATGCTCGCCCAACGCCTCGGTAATGTCATTGTCCAGAGTGGCGAGGACGGCTTGCCATGTTTCCATTGGCACATGGACAGTATAGACATGCCGTATATAGTGCAAATGGACTTCGGGAGCTTGTCCAGTCATGATCTGGATCGCCGCCGCATAAATGCCAACCTGTGCGTGATAGCGTTCGGCGTGCTGACGAATGCTCTCGGAACGCGCTAGACCTTCAACAGGCGGTACATCGCTGGTCTTGTAATCAACAACGTGCCACTTGCCATACTTGGAAAAGAACAGCACATCGATTACACCATTGATGGTGCGCTCGCCAAATTTGAAGGCAAACGGCAGTTCCCGGTAAATCTGTCGTGATTGTTCCGCTTGCTGCATCTCCACGATGATGTTGCTTTTTTCGGTCAGTTGCAGGAGTCGGGTTGCTTCCTCGATAGCAATTTTGAGGGCTTGCACGTCGGTAACACCCTGTTCCCACGCATAGCTATTGAGTATCTCATGCAAATTTGGGGTTTCGCTGGGCAAATGCCACCACCGTAACGCCTGATGGACAATCTCACCAATGACCCGTCGCGAAACGTCGGGGCCGGGTTCGTGGCTGGTGACATCGCGCACGGCAATGGGCGCATCGCGCAGCACATGCGAACGAAAATTCGCCAGTTCGCCAAGCGCCTTTGATTCGCCTAATACCGCGATCTCGGTGGCGCTCAACGTCTGTGCTGGCGCTTGCCGATCTACAGGCGGCTGGACGAGCAGCCATGGTTCCTGCGGATCGATACCCTCGATCTGCTGCATCGTAAGCGCATCCCAACCGCGAGGGGTCACATTGCGCGGCGTAGTCGGTTCACGCCGATCTTGTTCTATATCGGTGTCAGCCACAGATGGCGGCATAGTCGGCATTCGCAGCAAGCAGTTTTCCGACAGCAGGAGTTCTTCGTCAGGTGCGATTCCATTACTTACGATTTCACGCATTCCCAATGTGTCAATGAGTTGGTTCAACCATGTTGCATCCTTGGTGAGTCGCCCACTGACAATGAGATATTCCTGAGCGCGGGTCATGGCGACATACAACAGGCGGGTACGTTCGGCTTGTTCGCGTTCGGCCTGATAGCGCTGCGCTAGACGGTAGGCAAAGGGTTCTAACGGTTCGTTGTTCTCATCGCGAACCATGCACACTGGTCCGACCATTGGATCGTTAACTAGCAACGGTCGTTGCGCGTTGCGATGCCATGACGCATCGAACAACGCCACGACCTGAAATTCAAGCCCTTTGCTGGCATGAATCGTCATCAACTGGACTGCACCCTCAGTCGCGACGGGTGCTTCCCCTTCACGACTCTCAGTGCGCGTGTTCAGCGTTTCCAACGAAGCGATGAAGCTGCCTAGCGCGACAAATTCACTATGCCGGGCTAGTTCGATCAACTTCTCGACATTAGCGCAGCGCTGTGTGCCGTCGGAGAGGCCGCTGAGGGTAGCAAGGTAAGCCGTTTCTTCAAGAGTGCGAACCAGCAGTTCGGCAATGGTGATACGACCTGCGCTAGCGTGCAGCCGCAGCAGCGATTCGCGGGCGAAGTAAACTTGATCCAGATTAGGTGGCGTGGGCTGGTAAGTGCGTTGGGAGTCGATCAAGGTGTCCCACAACGTGCCCGATGGCGTTTGCAGCCGCAAGGCGAACAGATCATCATCGCTCAGATTGTACAGCGGCGAACGCAGCGCCGAAGCCAACGACAGATCATCTGCTGTGTTATAGAGCGCCTTGAGCAGATTCAGCAGATCCCACACTTCGGGGCGGTCATAATAGCCCTGCCCTGCTATCGTGACATAATCGATCCCTGCCGCCTTGAACGCCTCTTCGACCAGTGGCATACTGCTGCGCGACTGGAACAATACCGCCATATCGCCATAGCCAATCGGACGCTGAACATTCTCTAGCTCATCAGTGATCAACCAGCCTGCTTCAACGATGGCTAGCAAGCGTTGCGCTAGTGTTCTGGCTTCCCAACGCCGCAAATCGTCGGCGCTGCGACTGGTTTCGGCGGCGTTTTCTTTATCGATCACGATCAATTCAAGACATGGCCTATCGGGCGACTCGCGGACGGCTTCCATGAGGTTTCCATAGTCAACGCCATAGTCTCGATTTGGCCCGTCTAGTTTGACCATGAGTTGAGGAAAGACAGTGTTGAATACAGACACTAAGCGTTCATGCGAACGAAACGATGCGCTCAATGAAATGGCGGGCGCATCGGGTGTCGTAATCTGATCGGTGACGGTGTTGAACACGCTGACGTTCGCGCCACGAAAGGCATAAATACTCTGGCGCGGGTCGCCCACAATAAACAGACTATTGGGGCGGTTTAGATCAACCAGCGCCCAGATGATGTCGCGCTGTGCCTCATTGGTATCCTGAAATTCGTCTACGAGGATATGGTGAAACTCAGTTCCCCGATAGCGCTCCGCGACCTGTGGATGAGTCTTCAACAAACGCTGGGTTAGCGTTTCGAGATCGTCAAAGTCGAGTTTGTCCTGCCCCTTGAGCGATTTATAGATAGCCTGTGCTGCCGAAAGCGCTTGACCCCACAGTGGCAGCAGTTCGGCGGATAAGCTGTCAGGATCGCCAAACTCACCAATTTCTTCTAGCAATGATGTTGCTGTACTGCGAATCCATTTCACATACGCTTTGGCAGTCTCAAATAGATCGGCACTACCCCACAGCTTTGCCGAACCGCCTTTCAGATCGATCTCGTCGCGCCAGAACGCCAGAATATCGAGTAGGGTTTGCAGCGGCGTTGCCGGCGAAAACCATGTATCGCGATGGTCGAGTATCCTAATCCAGTTTTGCATCAGCTTATCGGTAGGCGCAGGCCAGCCGTTGGGAGGCTCCCAATTGAGCGCCGTACTAAATTCGCTATCGCCGCGCAGGCGTTCAACCGCACCAACGGCAAACTCTGCGTACCAGTCATGCCACTGATTTATGTAATCGTCTGGGTCTATTTGCTGTTGCAACCAGTCGCCCGACCACGCTATTCCCCGGCGTAGTGCTTCGCTCACCGCCGGAACCTCATAGACTTCCAGCAAGCGTACCGCTTCTAGGTGCGTCTCGCCCAGCGTTGCGAGGGCTTGCTCAATTGCGTCTTCGCGCAGCACCGCCGCTGTGACTTCATCCAGCACTGCGAAGCCGGGATCGATTCGAGCTTCGGCGGCGTTCGCTCTCAAGATGGTGGCGCACAGCCCGTGAATTGTGCCGATCCGGGCGCTGTCTAAGGCGGCTTCATGAGTCCGCCAGCGTGTGACCGCTTCGGGATCGTGATCGCGGGTTAGCTCCTGAATCCGTATTTCGATCTGTTTTCGCACACGATCCCGCATTTCGCGGGCGGCTTTCTCGGTGAAGGTGATCGCCACCAGCGACGGCAGCGACCAATCGCGGTAATGGTCAAGCATCTCGATAAAGCGTTGAACCAGTACTCGCGTTTTGCCACTGCCTGCGCCAGCCGTCACGATCAGATTGCGGTCATGGGTGAAGATCGCCTTACGCTGATCAGGCGTAAGATTCAGCCCGCCCTGATCGGATTGCTCGGATAAGTCGGATGGATAGACCATAAGTTGATTAGATTTTCCCTGCTACGTTCGTTAAGAACAAACATGTCTAAGAATGCGGGCCGCGCAGGCAACGGCCCCTACAATAGACGGTTTTGATGTAGGGGTCGGGCCTGCCCGACCCACTAAATGATCAAACACCTATTCAATATCGCGATCCACTCACTCGCGCAAATGATCGCCCTGCTGCTGAATTAACTTAGCGACTAAGCCCGTCCAGCCTGTTTGGTGGCTGGCTCCCAGCCCCGCGCCCGTGTCGCCATGAAAGTATTCATGGAACAGAACATAGTTGCGCCACTGCGGATCGGATTGCGGCATAGCCTGCATTCCATTGAAAGGCCGTTGGCTGGATTTGTCAACCGTGAACAAACGGATCAGCCGCTGCGACAGTTCATCGGCAATGTCGTTGAGCGTCATGTACTGACCCGACCCGGTAGGGCATTCCACTTTGAAGTCGTCACTGTAGTAGTGGTGGAACTTCTGCAACGATTCAATCAGCAGATAATTGATCGGAAACCAAATTGGTCCGCGCCAGTTCGAGTTGCCACCGAACAAGCCACTGCGTGACTCGGCTGGTTCATAGCCCACCGTATATTCGATGCCCTCGACGTGCAGCGTGTAGGGATTCTCAGCGTGGTATTTGCTGACCGAACGCACGCCGTAGTCGCTCAGAAATTCGGCGGGGTCAAGGGCGCGTTTGAGCAGCCGCTTGAGCCGATGTCCACGCACTAACGCTAGAAGGCGGCGTTCACCTGCACCGGGGACATCCCAATGCGATACCAGACCTGCTAGTTTGGGGCGATGTTCCAGAAACCATTCAAGCCGTCCTCTGAACGCTGGCACAGTTTCCAACAGTTCTGGGTCAATCGTTTCGACAGCTAGCAACGGGATCAGTCCCACCAGCGAACGGACTCGCAGCGGAACGGTTGTGCCGTCTGGGTGGTGCAGGACATCGTAGAAAAACTCATCCTGATCGTCCCACAAGGCAATGCCTTCCTGACCGATATTGTTCATCGCAGCAGCGATATACATGAAGTGCTCGAAGAACTTGGTGGCAATGTCTTCATAGACGGAATTCGTGCGCGCCAGTTCTAGCGAAATGGTCATCATGTTCAGGCAAAACATCGCCATCCAGCTTGTACCGTCGCTCTGTTCCAGATGTCCGCCGGTGGGGAGAGTCGCGCTGCGGTCAAACACCCCAATATTGTCCAGACCCAGAAAGCCACCCTGAAACACGTCGCGCCCTTCCGCGTCTTTGCGGTTGACCCACCACGTAAAGTTCAACAGTAGTTTATGAAAGACCTGCTCAAGAAAATGGGTATCGCCTACGCCACGCTGCTTCTGGTCGATCTTGTAGACGCGCCATGCCGCCCATGCCAACACAGGCGGATTCGTGTCGCTAAATGACCATTCGTAGGCCGGAACTTGCCCGTTAGGATGTAGATACCACTCGCGCAGCAGAAGCACAAGTTGACTCTTGGCAAAGTTGCTATCGACCAATGACAGCGGGATACAGTGAAAGGCCAGATCCCATGCCGCGAACCAAGGATATTCCCACTTGTCGGGCATCGAGAGTACTTCGGCGGCATCCAAGCGTCGCCACTCCTTATTGCGCCCGCCCGCTCGATCCTTCGCAGGCGGCGGATACGCCGGATCGCCTTGCATCCAATGATCGACATTGTAGTGATAATACTGCTTCGACCACAGCATCCCGGCGAAGGCTTGCCGCTGAACAGCCCTATGATCGTCACTGACGTTTGCCGAGGCTAACGTCGCGTAGAAATCGTCAGCTTCCTGTTGGCGTTGAGTAAAGATCGCGTCGAAATCCTCAAACGGTGAGGCGCTTCGCCGGATAGCCCCGGTATCGTGCCGGAGTCGCAACCGAATGGTCACAGTTTCACCTGCGGCAATCATCTGGGTATAGTGCGCTGCCGCTTTGGTTCCCATATTTTCGGGGCTGATGGCGGCTTTGTTGCCGTTGACGATCGCTTCGTGGAACGCATCCTTGACATAGGGATGCGTGCTGGGCAGATCGAACAACCGTTGGGTGTTCGTTTCGTTTTGGGTAAAGAGCAGCCTATCGGGGCTTTCGCAGTACAGCATATAGTCGCCAAGATCGTGATGATAGGCGTTAATTTGCAGTACCTTTTCAAAGGTGTCAGTCGTGCCTTCCTGACTCATGAACGGGCGGCGATCATCGTGTCCCCACGCCCACGTATTGCGAAACCATAGAGTCGGTAAAAGATGCAGTTCGGCTGGCTCCGGCCCACGATTGGTCGCGCTGATGCGGATCAACACATCATCAGTGGCAGCTTTGGCGTACTCCACGAAAACATCGAAGTAGCGGTTTTCGTTGAAGATACCTGTATCTAACAGTTCATATTCGGGATCGAATTTGCCGCGTTTCTGGTTCGTCTCGACCAGATCGGTATAAGGGAACGCGGCTTGTGGATACTTGTACAGCGCCTTCATGTAACTGTGCGTGGGCGTGCTGTCCAGATAAAAATAATATTCCTTGACATCCTCACCGTGATTGCCCTGTGGCCCGGTCAGTCCGAACAAGCGCTCTTTGAGAATCGGATCTTTGCCGTTCCACAAAGCCAGCGCAAAACATAGTCGATGTTTGTCATCGCTAATCCCGGCGATGCCGTCTTCGTTCCAGCGGTATGTCCGTGATCTAGCGTGATCGTGCGGCAAATAGTTCCACGCATCGCCGTTATCGCTGTAATCCTCGCGTACTGTCCCCCAAGCGCGTTCGGCAAGGTAAGGCCCCCAGAGCAGCCAAGGATCATTCGAGTTCAGCCGATCATGTTCAATGGTCATGCTCAGTCCCCTATTGATCTAGTTGATCTAGCTGGCTAAACAGGTTATTCAGCGACTCCGCTAAAGTTGGGTGGGCAAAGACAGCTTCACTCAGCCTCGTATAGGGCACATTGCCCATCATCGCCATTTGGATAACTGCCATAATTTCGCCACCTTCCAAACCGAGAATCGCACAACCGAGGATCTGCTTGGTATCGGCATCGACGATAGCCTTCATAAAACCGCGTGTCTCGTCAACTTCCAGCGCCCGTGCCACGTAGTCCATCGGCATTTTGGCAACCTTAATATTGCGACCCAGAGCGCGGGCTTCTTCCTCGCCTAGGCCAACTCGTCCCAACTGCGGATCGATAAAAGCAGTATAGGGAACGAGACGGTTGGCAATACTGGCGTTACCCTTCTCGATCAAGTTGGTGCGGACGATACGAAAATCGTCATAGGAGATGTGCGTAAAGGCTGGGCCGCCTTTCACATCGCCCAACCCATAAATGCCCGCCACATTGGTTTCCAGCCGATCATTGACGGTGATATAGCCGTGTTTGTCCATCTGGACTCCGGCGGCGGGCAAATTGAGTTTATCAGTGTTAGGCGTGCGCCCAACCGCCACCAGCAAATGCGATCCCCTGATTGTGCGTTCGCCTTCTGGAGTCTGTACGGTCAGTAAAATCTCGCCGCTATTGCTGCCCGGTGCAAGGCGCAGTGTGTTTGTCTCCAGCAATACTTCGATGCCATCTTCGCGCAAAATCTTGGCGACTTCCTCAGCTACATCGCCATCTTCGCGAGCCAGCAAACGCGGGCCGCGCTGCACAATCGTGACCTGACTACCGAACCGCCGGAACATTTGCCCGAACTCAAGGCCGATATAGCCACCGCCTAATACCAGCAAATGCGCGGGAACGCTGTCCAGTTCCATGATCGAGGTAGAATTCAAGGTCGGTACACTGTCGAGTCCCGGTATGGTCGGGGTTGAAGGCCGAGCTCCGGTATTGATAAAGAACTTATCGGCGGTTAACTGGTGGATACTGCCATTGTTCATATCGACTTTGACAGACTTAGGCCCGGTAAAAGATGCTTCACCGAATAGGAGGTCTACACCTTCAGTTCCTTCGATCCGGCTCTGGCTGCCATTGCGGAAACTGTCCACAATATCGCGTTTGCGCTGGCGTACCTTGACCATATCAATGCTGATGTCGCCCGTGTGAACGCCATAGTCAGCGCCGCGCCGTGCCAGATAGGCCACTCGCCCGCTGGCAACCATGGTTTTGGTTGGTGTACAGCCTTCATTAATGCACGTCCCGCCGACATGCTCACGCTCGATGATCGCCGTTTTGTGTCCGGCTTTTGCCAATGCCGTCGAAAGCGGCCCGCCAGCCTGTCCTGCACCGATTACAATGCAATCATAATGGGTTGTCGTTGTTGTCATCTGGTATTCTACTAAACCTCTCGGTATGCCATAATTTATATAGCGATCTTAGGGTTGTATTGCTACAGAAGCATAACGCTCACTTCCTGGATCTTGTAAATAGTCATGGCAGAGAGGCGTTTGTTACAAACAGCAGGGAATATTGATCAACAAGAATCAAGCCCCCGCTGTCCTTTAACGTCTTGGACAGCGGGGGCTTGTAAAAAGTTAAGCGAACTAGATACCTACGAAGCGGGGGTTGCCGCCATATCGCCTTCGCCGTTCTTGATCAGGTCGGTCATTGCTGCGCCAAGCTTCTTAACGCGCTCAACCTGAGCCGTAGCAGCTTTGGCGTAATCGGCAGCGCCAGCGGCATCAACCTGAGAAGCAATGGCGAGGCTGAAGAGATCGCTGAGGTTTGCCATGAAAGAAACAGTCTGATACTGAACCGACAGGCAAGTGTCCGGTACATCAGTCATATCTTCGTACTTCTGACGCACACCTGCAATGATGAGTAGTGAGTGTGCAGAGGCAACCGCATCAGTTGCTTGAATTTTGCTGATGTCAGTGAAGTCGGTAGCAACTTGTGTCAGGAATTTTGCGTCGGTGCATTTAACAGCTTGGGCATTGACGGAGGTCACAGGATGAACAGACACATTAACAAATAGGAACGAGGCAGCGAGTACAGTAATGGCAGCAAGAACAGTCAATTTTGAACGCATGGCTTCTCCAAGTTGAAAAAAGGTTAACAACGTAAGTGTAGCAGAAACCGTCAAAAGCTGTTGCATAAAATAATTACAATTCTTGTAACGATAGTGTGCATAACATTAGTGTCAACTCATGGCTCCTGAGTCGCCAATGCCAGTGCTACGGTTAGCATAGCGAAGAATCGCGATCCCGGTGCTGCACCGACCTCCCAAGCGTGTTCAAGACGTTGCAACGTTTGCTGATCGACCTGTGGGAGTTTGGAACGCTCAAACGTGTAATACAACCCGGCATTCCCATGCGCCGCTTGCTCCGAAAGCTCCGCGAATAATCCTTCCGGTAATTTTGCAGATTGCAGCAGCGCCACGCCTTCGCTCAATCGTCGTGTTTCGTCAAGCGTGTACGGCTTGCGGAAGCGATCAAAGGGCTGATCCGGTTGGTATACCCGCACATCGATCAGGCTGGCATTACCCTCAATCCGCCGCAAAAAGGTAAAGGTCTGCTCAGCAAGATCGTTCAGGGCAGGCAGTTCGTCTGTACCGAGTGCTATGCCAGCCGCAAAGGTGGTTGGCAGTTTTAGCCCATAATGCAGCGCCATCGACTCCAAAATCGTTGCGGCGATGTCTAATGCCTCGGCGGCGGGTGTAGCGAGCGTCATCCAACCCGTATCCGATGCCAGCCGAGTTACGTCGGGAAATTGGTTAGGTGCACTGCGGAATACATCGAGCATCTCCTGACACAACCGCCGATAGGCTAATGGAGTAGGCTGCTGTTCCAGAAGTTGATCTAATCCAATCGCCTCAATACGAATAATCGCAGGGTGTTTCGGGCGACTGGTTGATGCGGCAAACGACGAATCGCGACCTGTTTCAGTGCGTTTACGCAAACACACACCGCAGATAGGATTTCTATCTTGCAAGGTTTCGGCAGGACGTACCCGGCACGACTCGCACCGTTCGGCAAAGGGCAATGCTTCATAGAATGGCACAATCTGTCGTGACTCGCTGGCTCGCGCCAACAGAGTATGCAGCAGCGCGATCACCTCTCCGAAGTGGCGGCGTTGAGCAATCGTATCGTCCTTTGGCACCGTTGAAGGGCTGTTAAGACCATAGTAGCGATTGATGCGTTCCTGATAATCATTCATGCCCGGCACCCCAATCACGCTGCGTGGACTGCTATATAGCCCCCCGATCAACTGCTGAGTCGTCACAGGCAGCAGCACCGTCGAAACGGTTACAATGTCTGTTTCCGTCGCCACAGCACGTTCGATAGCTTCCACCCAGCGCTGCGCCAATGCCGGATCGTGGCATAGCGCTAACACGCTTAATGGGCTGTTGTGCAGCAGCATATCGGGAGTAAAGCCATCGGCGGCTAGAATCGTGCTGAGTTTCTCACCTGCACGCGCCAACCGTTTCGCCGCCCCCCTAAGCTCAGCCCATTGATTCGATTCAAAGACATAGACCAATGGATAGTCGAGTCGGGCAGCAAACAAGGTCAGCGGCGACTCGTCAGCAGGAGAATCGCCGCGCAGCAGCGGGCCAAGAATCCGCTGTTTGAAGTCCGTCAATGTGAGCATGGTCGCGAAATTTGCCTCTCCAAACCAATGCGGATCTGATACGAATGCGGTATCGTTGTGGATAGTTCAACACATGGAGTCTACGAAACATGGTAACTCATTCTATCGTTACCCAAACCCTTGAATCCATCCGCAAGGATTTTCCGATTCTAACCCATGAAGTTCACCCCGGCGTACCGCTGATCTATCTTGACAGCGCGGCAACTTCACAAAAACCCAGTGTCGTGATTGAAGCCGAAGATGGCTATTATCGCCAAATGAACGCGAATGTCCATCGTGGCGTACATGCTTTTAGCGAAAAAGCGACCACCGCTTATGAAGGCGCACGCGCCAAAGTCCGAGTGTTCATCAACGCTCGATCAGATCGTGAGATTATCTTTACCCGCAATACCACCGAGGGAGTCAATCTGGTGGCCTATGCGTGGGGGCTATCGACGCTCAAGCCCGGTGACGAACTAATCTTGACCGAGATGGAACATCATAGCAACCTTGTCCCGTGGCAGATTATCGCTGAACGGCAGGGTGCCACAATCCGTTATATCCCGGTACGTGAAGATGGCACGCTTGATCTGGATACCTACGGTAAGCTACTGAGCAGCGGAAACGTCAAATTGGTAGCGGTGACGCATGTTTCCAATGTGCTAGGAACGATCAATCCGGTAGCGGAGATCATTCGTCTGGCGCACGAAGCGGAAGCACTGACTCTAATCGATGCGGCCCAAAGCGCTCCGCATTTCCCGCTGGATGTGCAAGCGCTTGCTGCGGATTTCATCGCATTTTCGGGTCACAAGATGCTTGGCCCAACGGGAATTGGTGTGCTGTACGGCAAACGCGAGATCCTTCAGGCCATGCCGCCGTTTATGGGCGGGGGCAGTATGATCGATGAAGTCACGCTGCAAGGGACGACTTTTGCCGATTTGCCGCAGCGCTTTGAAGCAGGGACCCCCGCCATTGCACAGGCGATTGGCTTAGGCGCTGCCATTGACTACTTGAAAACCGTCGGTCTTGATGCCATTCATGCCCATGAAGTGACGCTAACCAATTATGCTATCGAGCATTTGAGCCAAATTCCCGGACTAACCATCTTCGGCTCAAGTCCTGATCGAGTAGGGGTCGTGTCCTTTACATTAGACGGTGTTCACCCGCATGATATTGCTCAAGGGCTAGACAGCGCTGGGATCGCGATCCGCGCCGGACACCACTGTGCCCAACCGCTGCATACTAAGTTCAATCTGACGGCAAGCGCTAGAGCTAGTTTTTATCTGTATAACACACTCAGCGAAGTAGACAAACTCGTCGAAACGCTGGATAAGGTCAGGGCAATGTTTGCCCGACGAGGGTAACGCGATGGATTTTTATCAGGAAGCAATTCTCGACCACTACAGCCAACCACGCCATTGGGGTGTGCTTTCTCCGGCGAACATCGATCATCAGGAGAAAAATCCCTTGTGCGGGGATCGGCTGCGGCTGACGATGCGGGTTGAAGACGGCAAGATCGTTGATCTGGGCTGGTCGGGCGAAGGCTGCGCGATCAGTCGGGCGGCAGCTTCAATGCTCGGTGAGACGCTTATCGGCAAAACACTGGAAGAAGCTCGCGCCATCCGTAAAGAGGACATCTTAGAGATGCTCGGCATTGAGCTTGGCCCGGTGCGCTTGAAGTGTGCGCTACTGTCGCTCAAGGTACTTAAGGTCGGCGCGTATGGCCTCGCTGGCTGGAACGATACCGACGGAGATCAGGGTTAAATCACTCACTCCATCCAACTCCCCTCTCCACTACGCATAGAGGGTTGGGGGTGAGGATAAAAAGGGCGATCCGTGCGGATCGCCTTTTTTGTTGTTCAGTTAGGAAACTGATGCGCGATTAGCGCCGTCCACCTCTATCGCCCGTTATGGTCAGGATATACAGGAACAGGTTGATGAAGTCCATGAACAGGTGAAATGCCCCAATCAAGGCGAGGCGCTGTGCCATATCCGTGTTACCAGACTGCGAAACTTGGATTGCCTGATTCTTGATCCACTGTGTATCGTAGGCAGTTAACCCGACGAAGATCAGCACACCCAAGTAGTTGATCAGCGCGAATATGAGGGTGCTATGAACGAAGATATTGACTATCGTGGCGATAATCAAGCCAACTAGCGCCATGAGCAAGAGGCTACCCATTCTTGACAAGTCAATCTTGGTTGTGAATCCAACGATGCTCATCGCTCCGAACATCGCGGCTGTAGTGACAAAAGCCAGTGCAATCGAGGTGAAGGTATATTGTAAGAGAATGCTCGATAGCACAAAGCCCAATACTGCTGTGACCGCAAGATAGAACAGACTACCAATTGCTGGACTTGCCCGCAAGATGACGGGTTGCAAGGTAAGCGCCATTACAAGATAGACAATTGCAGACCCGAACATGACCACTGGGCTAACCAGTGGCGAATTTAGAGTCATAGCGCCAGTTGGGTCAGTTTGGAGTGTTGCTAGTACTGCATTACCCACAAAGTATGCAACACCGAACGAAACCGCCAACCCTAACCCTACCCACAGATATACCAAACGCATGATCGCGCTCAGGTCAAGGCCAATAGGACGTGCTTCTGTATTGCTGCTCGAATAGAAACTCATCGTAAATCTCTCCGATTTCTACTTTCTATCTATCTTAGTATAACAAATTTTATGTCTAAATTGTGTAAATATCACCCCTCAAAGATGAGGAGATTATCAGGATAATCGCACCGTGCCAAAGGTGCTTACCAGTGCTACATTGATCGGTGCAGCGCTCTGTTCGTAGCCAAGCGTCGCATACACGCCGGGTTCCAACATCAGAAAGCGGGCTTCGTCGATCTGCAACCGCGCCATCGGCTTGGGTTCGACCCGTATCACTGCTTGCACTTCGGGCGGAATAACTAGTGTCACGTTGCCAAAAGTCGAGCAAGCCCGTAGATCGCTGTGAAAGTCGTTTGCGGCAATATCTGGCGCGACCAAGCGTACATCCCCGATCCCGCTGGCGACATTCGCTTGATCGACCAGCAGGCCGCGCAGATCAATATCCAGTTCGCCCAGATGAGCGCTCACCAACAGATTCCAAGGCAGGTCTTTGGCAAGCCCGATCTCCCAGTCCACCATCGAGAAAGGCCATGTCTGCCCGCGCTGCATGGTCAGGTGGGCATGGTCGCCACGCACATTCAAGCTAGGCCGGGATCGTCCGGTATACTGTCCGGCGACCAACCGACCCTCACGCCGCAGGGCACGGATCTTTACGTCGAGTTCGCCGCTGCTGGCTTCGAGTACGCCGCTTTGCACATTGCCCCGCGTGATGCCGAACGTCTGGGCTTGCCACGTGAGGCCGATGTCGCCACGCAGCAGCAGTTGCAAGCCCAACAGAATCACCAATACAGGCCAAAACCGCAGCAGATCAAAGTCTGTGATGAGCAGAAAGTTCTTGAGCAGCAGCAGCACACCGATCACGATCAGCAGCAGCGGGATAATCAATGGTGAACGCCCCGGACGCATTGGCAGTTAATCCTCGTTATTCATCATCAATCGTCATCGTACAGGAAATCGCGCAAGATCTGGTGTGAAGACGAACGCCGCAGACGGTTGAGCGCTTGCGCTTCAAGCTGCCGCACCCGTTCGCGAGTAACACCAATCGCCTTTCCGACTTCCTCAAGCGTGTGCATTTCGCCGTCCAGCAGTCCATAACGCAGTTGCAGGATATGGGCTTCGCGCTCTGGCAAGCGGTTCAGTGCCACCGCGATATGCTCACGCAACATCTCCTGTTCCGTCAGCGTCGAAGGGGCAGGACTGCGCGTATCTTCTACGAAGTCACCGATCTCCGACTCTTCGTCTTCGTCGGTGGGCGTTTCCAGACTGATCGGACGGCGGGCAACTTCCAATAATGTGCTGATCTTATCGGGAGTCGTTTCCAGCGCAACTGCCAGTTCGTCCATATTTGGGTCACGACCAAGCTGCTGTGTCAGATTCAGCGTTACGCGGCGCAGCCGATTGATCTGGTCGCCCATGTGAACTGGCACACGGATCGTGCGCCCTTGATCGGCAACGGCGCGGCTAACCGCCTGACGAATCCACCATGTCGCATAGGTGCTGAACTTATGCCCACGCTGGTACTCGAACTTGCGGGCAGCTCGGATCAAGCCGATGTTTCCTTCCTGAATCAGATCCAGAAACGGCACGCCGCGCCCGATATATTTCTTGGCGACACTGATCACCAACCGCGAGTTGGCGCGGATGAGATGCTCCTGCGCCCGGTCACTGTCCTCGATAATGTTCGCCAGTTCCTGACGTTCGCTGGTCCCTAACATCTCGCCATATTCTTTTAGCTGTTCGCCAGCGAACTTGCCAGCTTCCATGCGCTTGGCAAGGCTGACCTCCTCCTCTGCGTTGAGCAGCGGAACATGGCCTGCCTCTTTGAGATACAGCCCCACCACGTCGTCGGTGTCGATTGCCGCCTGATAGCCCTCGTCACGGATCAGGTCAAGTTCGAGTGGGCTGATCTCTTCAAGCTCTTCATCAGAGGGCGCTTCGAGTACATCCAGATCGTCTGCACTGTCGGCATCATCTGCGTCATAGGCTTCGTCTGGTTCGTCTGCTTCTGGCGCTGCGGTGGGTAAAGGTGGCGGCGGCTTGGGCAGCAGTATAATATTGGCCTGCCCAATCTCCTCCATCACCTCTTCGAGTAATTCGACATTTTGCTCGGCAGACGGAACCAACGCCAGAATATCATCATAAGTGATGTATCCTTGCTTTTCCCCCTGAGCGATCAACTGCTGTTGTACCGTCTTTTCCGTTATCATGGTTCATCCGAAATAAAAAGCCCCGCCAGAGGGCAGGGCATTGCTGCTACATGCTGGCTCACACAAGTGTATCTGTTTACTGGGCGGATACCCCATTTACTGATTTCGAGATCATCAGTAAGAGGATAAAGATTTGGTCAGAGGGTACTTGTAATACGGTGGGGTCATCCCCCCGCTGAATATAAGCGTTTGTCTGTGCAGAGTTCAAATCGCCGATGTGCAAGCTATACTGCTGTCCGGCATCAAACCGCACAATGAAAAAACCGCCGCCCTCAAATCCAAACGTTTTCACGTCTGCCGTACCCTCCATAACACGATTATAACGCAGGCTAGAGAGAACTTGGAGCATTCTGGAAACTTGTGCCAGATCTACTGGAACAGAAGCGCCTTTTTCGTCGGTTCCTTTCCAGTCACCGGGAACCTTGACAAGTGTGATTTTGCGATTGACCCTAACCGACTCGATCTCGATGCGTGTGATTTGCGTTGGTTCAACACCGGGAAAAACGTCGGGTTGCGTTTCTGGTGTTGCTGTTGGCTGCGGACGACTACTTTGCTGTGCCAGATTGAGCAGATAGGCCACCGCCAGAATGCCGACAAAAACGACGAGCAGCAGACGGGTTGTGCGTGATCCACTCATTGACGGCGCACTCGATCCCACCAGACCAACCCACCCGTGAACAACACTACTCCCGGCAGCAAGACTAATGAGATCAGGGTAACAATGTTGAGGGTAGCGGTGTCAACGATGAGTGGTAACTGCTTGATCTTTGGCTGGACAGAGATGTTGCTCAGATAATTTGTAAGCCAATCTATCATATTTGTCCACAACAGATCGCCGTCAAACTGCTGAACTGTATCATTATACGCCCAATCCGCATCACCAATCACGATCAATCGTGCATGGCTCTTGGTATTTTCGAGCGCGGCTGCCATAACCAGCGGGCCGGGAAGATCGCCTTGCGCCACTTTCAAGTTCGCCGGGTCATTGGGATTGGCGGCGACCTGCGCGAGATTTTTCTTGCCAACGGAGTTTTTCGATGTGTAGATCAATGGGACGATATTAACAGGGTCAGGCTTATTTGCCGAAATTTCCCAAGACTGGGCAATCGTCAGAAGCGGGCGCAACTGGGTTGTCCCCTCAGCATCACGCTTCATAATCGGGTGCTGGCGGCTGACCGCCGAAGCCAGTAATCGGAAAGGATCGCTTACCGAATTGTCTGGGTCGAAGACAATATCGTTCTGTGGGCGAATGCCCCAATTTTCCCATAGGTAAGTTGCCATTGGGCTGTCCGGCGGAACCATAAAATTGATCACGCCTACATAGGCAGGTTTTGCCATGATCAGCAGTTTGCCGCCATCCGCCATATATTTGGCGATCTTGCTCACCTCATCCGCCGCAAAATCGCGCTGTGGACGCAGCAGCACAAGTGCCGTTGTGCCGGGAGGAATATCCTCGTTTTTCAGGTCAATTGTCCCTGTCGCGATCCCGACATTTTCCGCACCCGCCCGAATGCCATAAGCATCTTCTTTCTTCTCGATGTCTGTGCCAATCTCATCATGACCGATAGTAAACAGGATGCGGTATTGCCCCTTGGCTCGCAGTTGCAGGATCGCTTCGGCGATCAGATTTTCGCGGGCATAGTCGCCGCGAGACTGTTCCGTAAACCTAGGATCGGGCTGCCCTGTTGCGTCCAGATAAGATACGTAGATACCGAATCCGCCCACTAGACCAAAATTCTTGGCGATAAGCGGTTGTTCGTCTGGATCTATCACCGATAGTTTGACTTTATCGGGGGCGGCATCCGCGAACATCCGCAAGATCGGTGCATCGAGCGCCTTGACGCTCAACTTAGAAACGTTGTAAAAAGCCGTAATCTGGATAGGACGATCCAG
Organism: Chloroflexota bacterium; assembly: GCA_040007395.1. Taxonomy (GTDB): domain Bacteria; phylum Chloroflexota; class Anaerolineae; order Aggregatilineales; family UBA2796; genus DATGFK01. Next base: position 18,373 of record JBDTVG010000095.1, on the reverse strand, counting down.
TGAATCAACCATTGCTTTGACATCACTGTTAAGCGAATAGTAGCCAATCGTGGTTAGGTCTGCGGCAACGCCGGAGTTAACCGTCAGGGTGTAAACAACCGCGACAATCCCAATCACCAGAATAGTGCTCAGGATGCTGTTGCTACCATACTGCGCTTGCCGACCCCTGATCATGCCGCGTAAATCATCGGGAGCCAACAATGTCCAGAGGACAATACCCACGATACCAATCACGGTACTGGCAAGGACAAGCGGCGTAATATCATGTTGTAGCAGAAAGGCCAGCACTGCCAACACAAGCGCCAACGCTCCGATGCCACTGCTTGCGCGGGCGATCAGCATTCGATCAAAGATTATACGGCGCGTTGGTTCGCTGACACGATTGTTCGCGCTGTTTGCGCCGTGATCGGGTTGTTTGCTCAACGCCATCTCCTCGACTCGACAATGCGCGTCGTAATAAACAGGACAACCGTGATTACCCCGGCAAAGAATACTAAATCGTTCAACCTGACCAGCCCAACCGCAAACGAGTACAGGTAATGGCTCCGAAAGCTAAAAGATCGGATCAGTTCGGCAATCGGCAAATTGTTGACGACACTCCCGACCAGATCGGTTAGCCATAGCAAAACAAGGGTCGCAACACTCAAAAAGGCCGCAACAATCTGGTTTTCGGTGACGGCTGAAAACAGTATCCCAACGGCAATCGACGCGCCACCATACAGCCATACGCCGATATACGCGCTGATCACATTGCCCATATCCGGCGGACTTAGCCAGATCAGCAGCGCTTGATAAACGAAGGTTAGCGCGAGAATGACGGAGTAGTAAGCCCACGCGCCAAGAAATTTCCCCAGCACTATATCGCTATCACGCACGGGCAAGGTCATCAGTAGTTCAATGGTGCCTTCGCGGTTTTCCTCAGCCATTAATCGCATCGTGACCAGCGGCGCAAAGAATATGGTAAACGCGGCGAAATAAGAGATAATCTGCGATCCATCGGTGGGTTGGTGTGAGCCATTGCGAAGCGCCAGATCGTTATTGAACACAAAGCCACCGAGTACCAGCACGGCAAAAGCCACCAGATAGGCAATCGGTGAGGTGAAATACTGCGCGAGTTCGCGTCTGAAAACCGTCAAAAGACTATGCACGGGCTTTTTTCCTACCTCCGCTGGTCTGGGCTTCCGAATTGCCATTGCTGCGTGATGGCGGCTGGATTGTTTGTTGAGTCGTTAATTCGAGGAAGATTTCCTCGAGCGACATCGCCAGCGGGCGCAGTTCTAGCAGATTCCAGCCATCGCTGACCAATGTCGCCGCAAGCCGCGCCCGAATATCTGTGGTTCCGCTGGCAGTGACGATATAACCATCGCTGTACGGTGTCACCGACGCAACCCCCGCTACCGAAGAAATCGCCTTGCTCAGGCCATCACCCGGTTGTGCCACACGGATGAATAGCCGCCCGCCTTGCTGCAACCGATCTCGCAGCACTTGGGGCGAATCGATTGCCACAATCTGTCCCCGGTTGATAATGATCACGCGATCACAGACTTGTTCCGCTTCCGAAAGGATATGCGTGCTAAACATGACGGTATGGCTGCGCCCCAGATTGCGCACCAGATCGCGCACTTCCAAGGTTTGCAGTGGGTCAAGGCCAATGGTTGGTTCGTCCAAAATGAGGACTTCGGGATCATGGACGAGAGCTTGCGCCAGTCCAACCCGTTGGCGCATCCCTTTCGAGATATTGCGAATCAGGCTGTCGCGACGTTCATACATACCTACAGTTTTAAGAACATCATCAACGCGGCTAGACGATTGCGGCACATCACGCAGTTCAGCGATATAACGCACGTAACCCTTTACCGTCATATCGGGATACAGCGGTACGGTTTCTGGCAAGTAACCGACGTGACGGCGCACATCAATCGAGTGTTCCAGCACATCGAATCCAGCGACCATCGCCGTGCCTTGTGTTGGCGGCATGTAGCCGGTCAACATACGCATGGTCGTGGTTTTGCCCGCACCATTCGGCCCCAAGAACCCCAGAATCTCGCCCGGTTCTGCCTTGAAGCTGATCTCGGATACAGCGGTAAAACTGCCATAACGTTTGGTTAGCTGTTCAACTTCTATCATTGATTGCTTGCTCCTCACTCCTATCCTAGCCGCCCTATGCTGCTTGTCAAGCAAACCTTACAACACACACACATTTTGTGTATGTTTTCAGGGGTAGCATGGTAAGTTTGAGCAGCGGAAATTGTAGTGAGTGACAAACAAAATAGAAGGGGGGTAGCTTTTGAAAATCGCTTGATTACGAAGTATACGAAATTTTCGGGCACATCTCACTTTTAGCTAGACGTGGCGACGCGCCCGAAAATTACTTGAGGCAATACAGTTTTGCGGGATAAAATGTCTAGCTTGGCTTGACGCTTTGATCAGCGGGTAAGTCTTTGCTGATCTGACCCTTGTCCGCGTCTTCAGCAGCGATCCCTTTGCGGAATTCGCGAATTGCTGTGCCAAGTTCGCCGCCCAGACGCGAGATACGACCCGCCCCGAACAGCACAATTACGATAATCAGGATGATAATTAGCTCGCCACCACCTAAGTTGGGCATTTTGACTCCTCTTAAACTCTCTAGTTTCTCGAACAGGTTGTCTTCTGATGTGATCTCATTGTAACACTTTTACGTACTAATTAACGTTATCGGATTGCAATAAAAGTGCAATCAAAGTGTTGCGTCCACTTTCGAGGATTATTTATAACACATTTTTTCGCGTTGCTACACCTTTTCAGGGGAGGTATATGCAAAGATTCTGGGAGACCACACAGAGTCTCCCCTGCGAAATACCCTATAGGGGACGGCCTATGTGCCGTCCCGCCCTGCCGCCCCTATAAGCGAAGGCAACCCTTGTGCGAGTGAGTTTTGGTGAGACGGCGACCTGCCATTTATAATCATGGGAACGTTATCTCATCGGGGAATGTGTAACATTCCACCTCGCCGCGAGACTATAAATTCAATCGCCGACAATTGTCAGTGCAAACTAGTCATAGAGAGAAGGTTTACCCCATGCTCAACGATTTTTTGGGTCGCAAGCGTCAGGAAGAGGAAATCAAGAAGGAAGGCCGTCTGCCTCCCGGTCAATCTCTGACACAAAAGTTCCCGGTGCTGCACTATGGCAGCATTCCCACCTATGACCTCAAAACTTGGACATTCCGCGTTTTTGGCCTTGTTGAAGAAGAAAAAACGTGGAATTGGGATGAATTCAACGCACTGCCCCGCCGCAAAGTGACGATGGATATTCACTGCGTGACTCGTTGGAGTAAATTCGATACCGAGTGGGAAGGCGTGCATATCAAAGATTTGATCGATGGTGGCTTTATCAAGTTGAAACCTGACGCAAATTTCTGCGTTCAGCACTGCGAATTTGGCTTCACCGTCAATACGCCCGTTTCCGTGCTCTTAGCCGATAATTTTTTGATGGCAACCCATTTCAACGGGCAACCGCTTGAAGGCGAACACGGCTACCCGATGCGGGGCGTTGTTGGGGCGCTTCCCGGCAACCGCCAAGATTCGGATCGCTACCTGTGGAAGGGTGGCAAATGGCTGCGCGGCATGGAGTTTAGGTCGCAAGATCAGGCTGGTTTCTGGGAACAGGCTGGCTATTCGATGTCGGCGCGGATCTGGGACGAGGAACGCTACGCACGGCGTGGTTGGTAGTTTGGACTGCATCAGCTAGTCGCTGAATATATAGAGGTCGGGGAATTTAGGGCGGGTTGGTGATGTTATCTATTGTACTCTAGGTTGATGTACAAACACAATTGGCTTTTTGTCTTATTTACAGCGGCAACCCGCTTGCTCTATCATAGCCATCTACGCATTTGATCCCGACCTGTATAGAGGTGACTGTGATGAGTTTAGCGACGCTTGCGGGCAGCAAAATTTCGGTTGTTGAAGCCACTGGTACGACGGCAATCCAATTTCCTAGTTTGGAAACTGCACTCTCGGCGCTCGTGAAAAACCAGTGGGTGTTGGTTACTGCCCTAGATAACAATACGGTGTTATTTCAGCATAGCAGCGAAGATACGCTATATTGTATTTCACAACTAAAAACAGCGGTGCATCTCGTCGAATCCATGACCACGCGACGGGCGATTGCACGGTTATCTACTGATCGCTAACTGCACAATCGAAACCGTAGAAGCGAAGAGCCAGCCTCAATGTGAGGCTGGCTCTTTTGATCTAGTTATGGCTGGTGCGGCTCTGGAAAATTAGTCAGCGGCAGTTTGGTTGGCGACACCGGGGACATAGTAACCCACACCGGGTTCGGTCAGGATATATTCGGGATTTGCGGGATCGAGTTCCAACTTCCGGCGCAGCCGACTGATGTTCACCCACAGATATTGGGTATCGGTCTGGCATTCTGGCCCCCACACCTTTGACAGGATTTGCTCATGGGAGAGCATACGACCCGCGTTTGCTGCCAGATGATACAACACTTTGTACTCGGTAGGAGTCAGCTTGGCCGTTTCGCCGCGAACCACGACCCGCCGCTGATCAAAGTCGATGGTCAGGTCGCCTGTATGAAAGAACGGGCTGGTCTGGGGTTCTTCGGGATAGGAAGCCCGCCGCAGATTGGCAGCAATGCGGGCGAGTAGTTCCTTCTGGCTAAATGGTTTGAACACGTAGTCGTCAGCCCCATGTTCGAGCGCACGGGCTACATCGGCGCTGCGTTGGTTCACCGAAACCATGATGATCGGTACCGTCGAGAATTCGCGCAATTGCATACACACATCCAGACCGTCCATATCGGGCAAATAATTGTCCAGCAGGATAATGTCTGGCTTCTTGGTTACAGCTAGTTCAAGCGCCTGTTCGCCCTGTTCGGCAATGATCACCTGATAATCGCTGCTTTCCAGCATGATCTTTAGGAGGCGTGCCATCTGCGGATCATCTTCGGCAACTAGCACTTTTAGCACACGCTGATGGGCTTTTGTCTTGGCGCGATCCTTGGCTTTGGCGACTGTGGGTAGCCGCGTGGGTTCAAGATGTTCTACAACGCGGGTCTTGATCGGCAAAGAAACACTAAGCGTTACGCGATGTCCGGGCGAATTTTCCGCCCAGATATGTCCACCATGTGCCACGACAAGTTCATGGGCAATATACAGACCGAGGACGGCATCGGTGACACGTTCTGAGTCGCTTACGCCCACGATATAGGCTGGCTCAAAGAGATGCGCCAGATGCTCATCAGGAATTGCGGGACCTTGATCGATGACATTGATAGTCAGATCGTCTTTTGCCATCCGAACCACAATCTCAATCTTGCTATCGGTGGGGGCATGTTGGGTTGCGTTGTCTAATAGATGGTGTAAAAGCTGCTCAATCCGGCGCGGGTCGATCTCGACTTCGGGCAGATTGTTGGGAATATCCAGTGCAATCTGATAACCGCTGATCCGCAGCGCCATACTGCGCGTCACTTGCTTGATTAGCGTCTTGATGTCTGTTGGGCGGCGATTCAGATTCGAGGCTCCTAGCTGAAGTTTGAGCGCCCCTTGAGCCGTTTCAAGGAGCCGACTCAACTGATCGACACCCTTGTAAATGTTCTCAAGGAAAGTTTGGCGTTCGGCTTCTTCCCAATAGGGATGACCATCTAACATGGTCGTCATGAAGCCTTTGATCTTGGCAAGTGGCAGGCGTAGTTCCCGCGTCAGCAGCGATAGATGTTCAGTGCGCGACGTGATCTCTCGCCACTCCGCCGTGACATCGCGGACAATGCTGCCCCAGCCAATTTCTCCGGGCGGCAGCGGGAAAAACTGAACCTGAAGCCGACCCATCATCGAATGGAGATCGAGTGTGACTTGCATAGGGGACTTACGCCCCAGTGTTCTGAGGGCTGTTTCTAGCTCGCGCTGTGTGTTTTCTGGATCTTGGCTTAGAGCAGCCAATCGCCTGAACAGGCTGATATAACCTGAATCAAGGACCTGTGACTCTTTTATACCGAGCAGTTCGAGTAGTTTGGGGTTGCAATAGACAACCGCATCATTCTCGCCGACAAAAAATAGCCCTGTCCCCATATTCGACACGGCAAGATCGAGATAACGAGCCGCTCTGTCTACACTGGAAATCTCAGCCGCATTTTTAGGCGTGTCAGCATTGGTGTGCCTGAGCGTGCCGTCGCCGGTTTCGATAGTGGTGGCTGTCGCCTTGCCTTCGTGAGAGTCCACATTCAGCAGTTTGGCACTGCTGGTTGGCGTGTGTCTATCCGGCAGTTTTGAACTACTTTTTTGTGCTTCCATGTTAGGCAACTTTGACAACTTTCGTCTACTTGTAGGTCTATTGGGACACGAGTTAGAAAGTCATGGGTAGTAAAACGATATTTAGTTTTTGGGATCTGTACCCCATTGTCTACTGAGTATCATAATCATTTAACATTAAGGTAGGAATTACGTTAGACTGGGTTTGATGAGCATTGCCAGCCTCACTTTTCTCTACATGATCACCTTTGACATTTTGCGCGGGTCCCCCTGCTGGATTATTATTGGCTATTGATAATGGCTTTCTATGAACAGAGTCTTATGATTCCACCTGAAATTCTCGATAAACTGGACAATATTTCCAAAGCAACCCGGCAGTCCAATCAGGCTCGTAATAGCGGCGAAATCTTCGTGCGCGAAATGCTCAGGCGGGCAAAGGAAGCGAAGATCACCGATGTCGTGCCGCCTGAACAGGTTGAAGGGTTGGCGGCGGAAGCGTGGTGCAAACTGCTGGTACGCTCCAAAGCAGAGTACCCATTAGATATTCTGGAAGTGGCAGCCCAACGGCGCAACCACAAGATGATGCTCAAACTGCTGCGCCATCCCGACGATACAGTACGAACCTATGCCGCTGACCAAATCCAGATCTTGTTTGCGATGTTGGATGGCTACTACGATGAAGCGTCATCGCTGGTCAATCAAGTGTTGATGCTGCCCACTGAGATTCCAGCGGTGAAGTCGGCACTGTTGAGCGATGTCGGGCGCAGTTCGCGGCGCGGCCTGCCCCGCGAAATTGGTGATGTCGCCCGCCGCCTGATCAACGACGTGGATCAGGTGGTGTCGTATCATGCCCTGCGTTTGCTGACAACGCTCTATGATGTCCGCGATTGGCGCTCGGTGTTGGATCGCATGATTTCGCTAGTGGGCGAAGACGATGAGCCTTCGGAATACTTTCTCACGGCAGGGGTAGAATATCTGCAACCTGTCATTCAATACGAATCCAGTGTTGTCGAATGGCTCAAAAGCCTGATTGAGACCTATCCGGCCAGCCACCGTGCGATGAAGGCGCTGCAAACGTTTGTGCGCCGCAACCCAGATATTGCCTTAGAAACGACGCTAATCGACAAGCGCGTTTACAAAGAACTGACCAGCAATTGATAGGCATCACTGATAGTCATTACTCATCTTAGGGCAACCATAGTCAAGCTGGATATGGTCAATGCAATGCAACGGGCGACCACAATGGGTCGCCCGCTGATTGACTGATTTTGCAGAATAGAACCCTCTGCAAAGAAGGAATTTAGGCTGTAGCCCAAGCGAAAAGCGAGGGAGTTCCTAGAACTGATTCCACAGGAATTGGTTTGTCACTTCATGGTGGAACTGGTATTCGGCGGTCTTGTCCAGTGTACCAAGCCCCTTGGGGCAGCGGTCAGCAGACATTAGCTTCACCGCAGCATATTTCTCATGAACCGATTCACCGAGCAGTTCGGTTGCATACGCACTGTTTTGGAACAGGGAAATCGCGTCGTAGATATTGTCGGGCAGCAGTTCCCCAGAGTCGTTGGCCTCAACCATCGACCCTTCCAAGCCCGTCTTGAGCAGCGTGTACATAATCATATAGGGGTTAGCATCGGGCGCAATCGAACGGACTTCGACGCGGGCCGACTTCTCATTGCCCAACGGAATACGCACCATCGAACCACGATCAATCGCTGATGCTTTGATCTGGTTGGGAGCCTCAAAATGCGGGTCAAGGCGACGATACGAATTTACGCTGGGGTTCAGGATTAGGCAGATGTCTTTGGCGTTGGTCAGGATGCGGTGGACAAAATCCCAACCGTAGCTCGATAGTCCATCTTGACCATTCGCATCATAGAAGGCGTTCACCTTATTGCGCGAAATGGACAGATTGGTGTGCATACCATTACCATTGACACCCATCAATGGCTTGGGCAGGAAACTGGCAGTCATGCCCAGTCCACGCGCCACTTGCCGACAAATAAGCTTGTACAACATCACCTGATCGGCGGCAATGCACGCTTCGGTGTACGAGTAGTTGATCTCGAACTGTGAAGGGGCAACTTCTGGGTGATCTTTTTCGTTGGCAAAGCCCATCGCTCGCTGGACTTCGGCGGTTCTATCGATAAAGCTACGCAGTGGATCGCCGGGGAGCGAATAATAGTAGCCACCCGTCGTTACGAAATCAAGCTCGCCAGTCTCGACAAACCCTTGTTCAGCATTGATCCCCTGAAACAAAAAGCCTTCGATCTCGTTGGCGGCGTTGTAAGTGATGCCCTCAGTTTCAAAGAGATGCGTAGTGTACTGCTTGAGCATGGAGCGCATATCAGCCGGGTAGGGTGTACCGTCTTTTTCAAGCACTTCACCGAAAACTAGTACCTTGCCTGCATCAAAGACATCGGTGGGCAGCCAATAGAAGGCTGACCAGTCAATCGCCAAGCGCAAGTCAGACTCCGACTGCTGAGAAAACCCGCGAATGGATGACCCGTCAAATGTCAGGTTATCGACGGATTTGAGCAAGAACTTCTTGTCATAATCCAGCATGTGTAAGCGGCCTTCGAGATCCGAAAAGCAGACAGTGACAGCTTTGATACGTTTCTCATCGGTGAGATAACGCAGGCGTTCTTCCTGAATCACGTCGGCGGCGGTACGGGCAGACCGCTTTTCCTTCGCTTCAAGATTCAACGCTTCCAATTCGGCGTAAGGAATTTCGAGAAAATCACGTAAAGTCATGCGAGATCACCTTGTAGATTGAAAATTTAAGCAACGTGTGAAAATTTTATCTTGAGTTTAATATTACAGCATTGGCAAATTAACTAGAATGATAGCGTTTTGGGCAAATCGACAGGAGCGAGAGTGGGCGTTTGTGCAAATAGCAAAATCGGCGCAAGTGAGTAGACTATGATGAACACTTGCTATCAGCATGAAAGGGGTTTTATGAGCGAACTTACCTTGCAGCTACCAGAGGAACCTACGAAAGAATTGCTTCTTGAAGACCTGCGCCAAAGTATGCTTGATGCTCTTGCCGGACGTACACTCCCGGCATACGAGGTGATTGAAGCCCTACGCCAAAAGCGTCAGACCGATGCCGACAATAACGACGCGGAAAAGCTAGGGATAGTGGAGAGGTAAATATTCCACTATCCCGAATTACTCGAATCAAAGTTAGATGCGCGTCAATTCTGGATTGAGGCGCTTACGAATAAACTTGACGACCTCTTCCACAATGGGCGGGATAAAGCCCAACCCGATCAGCACGGGCAGCATCGATAGTGGCAACTTTACCATACCCACAGGCAGTACATAGATCGCACCAATTGCGATGGCAGCCGTCAGCAGCACGGCGTACAGGCTCCACTTGTTGCTAAAGAAGCCAATCTGCCACAGGCTATAGTTGAGACTGCGAGCGGTAAACCCGCTGCGAAGCACCTTTTGCACCATGAAAGCGGCAAAGATGGCAGTTTGCTGTAACGCAACAGCTTCGACTTCAGAGTCCGCAAACCCCATACGGCGTGTGTATTCTCGTGCAATCAAGAAAGCCATCGACATGACAAAGGTAGCGACGATACTTTGCAGCCCGATGCTAAACCACATATACGGCGTGATGACCGCCTCACTGGCGGGACGCGGTGGTTTGCTCATAACATTGGCTTCTTCTTTTTCCGTTGCCAACGCGATACTCAGCCACGAGTCACCAAGCAGATTGATCACGAGTAGTTGAACGGCGGTCAAGGGTAAAGGCCATCCGGCGACTGCCGCCACAATGAAGGTCAGCACTTCGGCTCCATTGCTGCTCAACAGTGCATGGATATACAACCGCGCCCGATACAGGATCGTGCGGCCTACTTGTACGGCGCTGGCAATGGCTTCATAGCTCCCCGTCAACACCACATCGCTGACATCTTTGGCGAGGTCGGTGCCTGCCTCCATCGCGATCCCGACATTGGCTTGTTTGAGGCTAGGCGCATCGTTCACGCCATCGCCAGTCATGGCAACCAATGCGTTACTGCGCTGCAACGCTTTGACAATCGTTACTTTATCGGTGGGTGTGACACGGGCAAACACATTGGTTTTTACAATTCGTTCAAGATCCGCTGGCGACAAAGCATCCACGCCTTTTGCAGCGAACCGTTGAATATCCTTGCCTAGCAAGACATCGGCAGTCGTAGCTCCGCTTGGGACTAAGCCCACATCTTTAGCGATAGACAGTGCCGTATTCGGACTGTCACCTGTGATCATTTTGGCATTAATACCCGCTTTTCCGAGCAGGGCAACCGTTGAACGGACTTCGGGGCGTGCTGGATCAGACAATGCGACCAAGCCAACGAACGTCAAGGCTTGCTCGTCTTCGTCAGTGAATTTAACCTCATCGGCGGCAACATCACGTTCTCCAAAAGCCAGTACACGATAGCCTTCGCGCTCAAAGCTCAGGACTTGCTCGGTTACAGCAGCTTGGTCTGCTTCTGTGAAAAGGACGCGCTGCCCATTCTTGATCGTATGATGACTGAGTGGGATAAGTCGATCCGAAGCACCTTTGGTACGCAGCGCCCGCCAGCCCTGATCGTTGACATGCACAGTACTCATCATCTTGCGGTCGCTGTTGAAGGGAATCTCGGCTTCGCGCTTGCCGCGTTCCTCAGTGCTTACGGAAAAACCCGCCAATTCAGCCACTCGCGCCAATGCCACTTCCGATGGATCGGCAAGATTGTTGACCAGCCGGATCACGTCGAGCAGTTTATCGAGGGCGGCTGTGCGGCCTTTCCAATCGATCTTCTCGGTGAGCAGTGTCCCCGTGTCGAAAGTCCATAGGTGGGTCGCGGTCATGCGCCCGTAAGTGATCGTGCCTGTTTTGTCGGTGCAGATAATACTGACCGAGCCTAGTCCCTCAGCAGCGCGTAAGTGCCGAATGATGGCCTTTTTCTGTACCATCTCGCGCACGCCCAGTGCCAGCGCAATCGTGATGATCGCGCCGAGTGCCTCTGGGATAAAGGCAATCGCCAGCGCCACCGCCACGACCAGCGCTTCCAAAATATCGTAGTGCTGGAAAACAATATAGATCGTGACGATTAGGACGCAGAGAATGAGCGTTCCCACCAGCAGCAGCTTACCAAGCTGGTCAAGCTGCTTTTGCAGCGGAGTCTGGGTGTCTTCGGCGCTATTGAGTTGTTGCCAGATCTTGCCGAGTTCGGTATGGATACCCGTTGCCGTCGTCACTGCTGTGATATTGCCAGTCGTGACGAAGGTTCCAGCGTAAATCATATTGGTTCGCTTACTCAAGGGAGTATCTATCGGCAGCGTTTCGGCGGACTTAGCGATCTCAAAAGGTTCGCCTGTCAGCAGCGATTCGTTGACCGACGCATTGATCGCTTCGACGATGCGTGCATCGGCAGGCACACGCGCTCCCTGTGTCAGATAGATAATATCGCCGGGGACGGCCTGCCGCGCCTCGACTTCGATCTGCTTGCCGCCACGAATCAGCCGCGCAAAGACTTTTTGCAGATCCTTGAGCTTTGCCAGTTCGTTCCCCGCCGAACGATCCGTGAAGTAACTAATCAGCGTCATAAAGACAACAATACCAAGGATCAGCATTGCTTGTTTGATCTCGTCGCCCGTACCGCCCAGCAGCCCAATAATGCCACTCATTACCGCGGCACCTGTCAGTACCAAGGCTAACGGCTCTCTGAAGGCATTAAAGAGGCTAGTCCAGACGCTTTGTTCTTGTTCTTCGGGCAAACTGTTGGGGCCGTACTGGATGAGGCGTTTCGAGACTTCTGAATCGGAGAGGCCAAGCGTGCGATCTACGTGCAAACGGTGCAAGACATCGGCAGCAGGGACAGACCACCATTGTGTCTCTTTACCCGGCGGCGATCCGTCGGAAGAGGGGGTCGGGGAAAGTGTCTTGACTGCCGCATCGTTGGCAAGATCCATAATTTCATAGCTCCTGAGGCAAATTCAACGTCACGTTATAGACGTAAAAGTTAATCCGGTTTGGGAAGTGGGCTAATCTTATTATGGATACAATTTTAATGTAACCACCAATTTTTAGGTGGTTTTAGGGATTTTTGGAAGAGGACTGTGACTTGGTTGGGAGTTCGTAGGTGAAATTGAACGGCAAACTAACGTTGCCGAAGTGCATTCAGAATTTCGCAGACGACCATATAGACTTCACCTCTATAAAATATGGGTAGGAGAAGTCATTTGAATATTCTGACAGTGTTTAATGTGTTCGTTTCAGACGAATCCAATATAAACCACTCTTCTCATCATCTTGCCGTAAATCAAATTTGGATGGATAGTCTACGAAAAACTTGAGTAGGCTCCTGTACTTCTTATTTGGTCGCTCTAAGTGTTTGAAGTTGAGTTTGCCGAAGGTCTCATAAAGATGATGAGATAGGCGGCTGAAGTTCACCCATTCCTCGTCGCGCTTATGGATAAAATCGTGCGCCGCTTGCAGAACATCATTGCCATCGTAGTCGTGTACCGCTTTCGCCGCTCCCTCGTGTTTGGGCTTCGTGGTGTTAGGTAACTCATTTCCCCGCGAAGTAATTGAGCTAGTTACAGTTTTGCCCGCGATTAGGCGCTGTAGAGATGGATTTATGCGAATAATATGGATTGCACCACCATTATCGCCGGTGATGATGTGTAAGTAATCCTCAGCCAACGCATGTGCATTATCGAATGCTAGAGAATCGAGGTTGTAGAGAGACCATTGATCGATTTCACGACTATACACGTATAAATTAGAAGGTGTGAGGAAAACTTTCTTATCGATATGGACATTCTTGTTATTGCGAAGAGCCGATTTGTCTAAATGTTCACCAGTTTTCCAATTCCATACATCTATGGGATCAAAATTGAGAAAAATAGCAAAATTCCTATTCACTGCAAGATCATCTAATTCACCTCGTGAGTCGTTTTCTGCTCTTATCTTGTGCAGAATTGTTCCCGTTTTCCAGTTGCGCACAAGTATCAAATCAGTGGAACTGGAAAGCACGAAATCGCCATCAACAGCTACCAGCCGTATATCATTCGAATGCCATCCACTTAGCTTCCGCAGGAATTCGCCCGTTTGCCAATTCCACACCCAAATTTCACCGAATGCAGCAGAGGCAACAACATTACCTTCCAAACCCACTGCCGACAACTCGTGTGTATATCCACTGAGGGTGCGTAAATGTTGACCAGTTTTCCAGTTCCATACACGCAATGTTTTATCAGAAGAAGCAGAGATTGCGAAATCATCGCTGACTACAACCTCATTCACACTATTTGTGTGTCCACTGAGGGTGCGTAAATGTTGACCAGTCTTCCAGTTCCATACGCGCAATGTTTTATCGGATGAGGCAGAGATCACAAAATCACCACTGACCGCAACGCTGTTTACACTAGCTGTATGTCCACGGAGTGTTCGCACTTTAATTTCATTGGACGATTCCAATTCTTCGATTTCAGGTTCTTCGCCATCTTCATTATCGTCATCGTCAACCCAGATAAGCCCTTGAGATAATAGAGCCGAAAAGACAGCATCATCGTCATCGTCTAGGTTGTATGGATTTACTATATGAGCCATGCTTTGGTCGATCCTTCCATTCTATCGAATAGGATCAAATGATCTCTTAGGGTTGCCATTTGCCGACGGCGGGATGATTGCCGTACAGCACGGCACACACGGCCTTGAACGCTGAGGGGTAGGCATTAAACGCCGCCACATAGGTCGACGGCTGGATACCGTGTTGGAGATCGTAAGGGCTTTGCAGCGCGATGACGATGGTTTTGTTGGCGGGGACGTTATTGACCATATAGGCTTGTGCCGGGTAATCGTCAATATCGTAGGTAAAGATCAGCGTAACATCCGCCTTTTGGCTAACACTGCGGGCGGCGGCTTGTTCGGTTAACGTGGGAGCTAGTGTATAGGACAGCACAGCGGCAGGGGTATCAATGTCACTACAAGAACGCAGGAGCGACGGAAAGATACCAGGATAGATCACCGCGACTTTACGCGCACCGGGAGTCAGGGGTAGGTAATGTAATGGGTCGTGGACAATCGAGATCGTGTCGAGATAGATTTGCTCGATCATCGGTTGGTGAGCAATAATATCGACGCGCTGGACAGCATCCACCGGATTTAGTGCTGCCCACGCGAGCAAGCCATGTTTGGCTTTTAACATCAAGATCCGCTGCACCGCTTCATTAATCCGCGCCTCCGGGAGATCGCCCCGCTGCACCGCATCAAGGATAGCCTGCTTCATCGCTTGCTGTTCGGCAATAGGCGTATGCGGCCCTGTCGCGATCATGTCAATCCCCGCCCGAATTGCCATCACGGCGGCTACAGGTCGCGTGAAGTGATCAACGATTGCCGCCATATCCATCGCATCGGTAATGGCTACGCCTTGAAAGCCAAGCTGTTTTCGCAAGACATCGCCCACGATTTTCGGAGAGAGCGAAGCAGGTAAGCCCGGTGTTGGGTCGAGTGCCGGATAAACCAGATGCCCGACCATGATCGCTTCTGCGCCATTTTCGATCCCAACGCGGAAGGGTGTCAGTTCTACTGTATTAACATGATCAAGATCGTAGTTGACCACGGGCAGCATGGTATGGCTATCGCCCGCCGCGCCGTGTCCCGGAAAGTGCTTGAGTACGCCGATCACACCGTTCTCGCGCATCCCCTTGATATACGCGGAGGCGGCAGCACCAATCGCCGCCGGATCGCTGCCCATCATGCGCCGTTCCATGAAAAAGTTATCGGGCAACGTGCGAACATCCACGACGGGCGCAAGGTTCATGTTAATACCGACGGCGCTCAACTCTTGGCCTGCGATCTTACCAACAGTCTGGGCATCATCGGACGGCATCGCGGCTAACGCGCCACCCCATGGCAACTGCGTAAAGCCATCAGTCAGCCGGATAACCGTGCCGCCCTCTTGATCGATAGCGACCAACAGCGGAATCTGCGCTCCGGTTTGGGTCGATACCTTCTGCCACGCATTGATTGTTTGGTTGATCGCTTGGGGAGAAGTACCGTTATAGCTGAACATCGCAACCGCACCGGGCTGCATATCACGCAGGAAATTTTGGCCTGTGGTAGAAAGTTCTTCCCCATACAGGCTGACCATAAACAACTGCCCAACCCGCTGATCCAGTGTCATATTTTGCATCAGCGCGTTCACTTGTGAGTCTGGGCTAGGGTTGGCGTAGGTAATAGCCGCCCCTTGTCCGCCTGCCAGCAGCACGAACAGGCTGGCAAGACTTGCCAAACGGAAGGCCAATCGACGCATCAGGCCACAGGCTCGGAAAGACGATAGCCTATTCCGCGCACATTAACGATGAGGTCGGGATCTTGTCCGGCTTTTTCGAGCTTGCGCCGCAAATTGCTGATATGTGGGCGAATCACTTCGCGGGCTTCGGCTTCGTCTACCGTGTAACCGCGCACTTCGCGCACGAGCTCGTAGCATGGCACCACACGCCCCCGATGGGCGGCAAGGTACAACAGCAGGTCAAATTCGGTGGGGGTCAGATCCAACGACTTATCGCCAACCTGAATCCGGTACGCGCCGGGGAAAATGGTCAGTGGGCCGAGGGTCATGGTCGTCATCTGTGGCTGAACCGGCGCAGTAGACCGGGTTATATTATTGACTTTATTATTGCCGTCCAGACCACCTGTCAATTCCTTGACATTGGTTTGGATCGCGTCCAGCAGTTGGCGGCGACGCTGCAAGTTGTGGGCACGTTCCAGACCCCGCGCAACGCTCTGTCGAATATCCTGACTGCTGCTAGGCTTGATCAGATAGTCGTGTGCGCCCATCCGTAGACTCTCAACGGCTGTACCTAGACTAGCGTACCCTGTCATCAGAATCACGATGGAGTCGGGGGCTTTTTCCTTGATCTTCGCCAATAGCTCGACCCCAGTTAACCCCGGCATACGGATGTCAGTCAAGACCACATCGAAGGTTTGCTCGACCATCATTTCGAGCGCTTCCTCGCTGCTGGCAGCGGCACTGACCTGATAGCCAATCCGCTGCAACGTCTTGCTGATCGAATACCGGATTGCGCCTTCGTCGTCTACAACCAGAATATGCGCGGATTCAGGGTCGGGCGAATTTGACGTGTCCACCATAATGCTCTCTTTATGCTTTCTCTATTGCATATTCATGATACTGTATTATTTATTCTTACGCAATAGTTTAATGCGGATCAGTTTGGGCAAATGTCACAGATACACCAAGCGTTTTTTTATAGCGTAACTTTATCACGCATAAGGAACTGCATTGTAACGTAGGAAAGCGAATCGCCACAAGATTCGCTGTTCATCGGCTTGCAGCGCGAAACTCTCACTCACACGAGATCGCACGCCGCCTGGAGTCGGTGCAACGAACCACGCGATCTCATTATTAATTACCAACAGTGGCAAACCATTACGCCAGCGGGCGGGAACCTTCAGATTAATTAAGGTATCGCTCAATTTTTGTGTTTGTCCGTGCAGGCCATGTGGCTTGAAGCGATCTCCATATTGGCGGGTGCGGAGTTGCAGAGGGCCGTGTATGGCGATAATTGATGGCATCGCTAGTATCACCGATAGCGGATCGCTATCCTGAACTTGGGTAGGGGGCAAACTCGCGGACGACAACTGTTCTACGTGAAGTTGCCATACACTCCCCGGCAAGGTGTAAATCCCTGTCGCATCAACCGCAAGCGTTGTGCCAACCGCCATAAATGGACAATCATGCGGGAAAGGATCTTCGCCCGGTCGGGAAAACAAGATTCTGTGCGTATTGACTGTAAGCCATACGTCGCCGCCTAGTGGAAGCTGCCGCGCTGGAACTTGCGGGGATTGTGTCTCGATGAGCGCGATTGCTGCCGCCGTCCGTTCAAAACTAATCGTGTTCCCCGGCGTGAGGCGATTGGTGGCTTGTTGAATCAGCAGTCGTCGTTGGCTGGTCGCCAATGTGAGGAAAATATCTCGTTCAATGGAAAGTCCAGTGTGATCCTTACTCAGCGCGGGCAACGCCGATTCCAGCGCTGCATAATCTTCGCGGGCGATCTCGGCAGTGCGGGCTAAGGCTGACCGCACCTGTGGGTTGATCTGCGCTAGCAAGGGCATAACGGCTTGGCGCAAGTGATTGCGTGTGTAGGCGGTATCCATATTAGTAGTGTCCTGCCGAGGGAGAATGCCAAGTGGCTGTAGATAAGTTTGCACATAAGCATCAATAACTATGCGTGGCGTATTCAGCAGTGGTCGGATCAACGCCAGACCATTGGTTAAGCTTACCTTTGGCAGCATCCCCCGCAATCCTGCCAATCCCGATCCGCGAATGGCGTGCATCAACACTGTCTCGGCTTGATCATCCTGATTGTGTCCGGTGGCAATGGTCGCTCCGCCAAGATAACGGGCAACTTGGCTGAGAAAGTTGTAACGCGCCATGCGGGCGGCCTCTTCTAGACCCATATGCCGATCTTTGGCAAGGGATGGAATATTGATACTGCCAGCGATACACGGTATGCCCCACGTCGCTGCAACCTCGATGACAAACTGAACATCCTCGGCAGAAGCCGCGCTGCGAATTTGGTGATCAAGAGTCGCGACATGCAAGGTAAGATCCAACGAGTCACGCAGCGTCAGTAATACATGTAACAGCGCCAACGAGTCGGCTCCGCCGGATACCGCAGCGACCACCGTTGTTCCCGGTATGAGGAGTTGGTGAGAAACACAGTAAGCGCGAACTTGATCGATCATCGGATTAACATCTAGTGAAATAGGAGAATCCTTGGTGATTGGTCATAAGTGGGAAAGTCTTAAGAAGTTCTGCCAAATAAGGCAGGGTTAGCACTACAACGAAATTCAACCGGATTTATACGGCATCTGGAATACCTTTAAGGGATAATCCAGATGGAAAAACTACCAGAAATCAGGAAGGCTTGAGCATTATTTTCGTAGTCTCGTGATAGTGTTAGGGTTCGTAAATTTATAATTTCCCGAAACCCCACCCTATGGTTCAACCGTCTGTTTACCTAATACGGGGTTTTCTGGTGGAACGGGGAACTTATATTTTTACGAACCCTAGAGCGTGTTTGGGAATTAAAGAACGGCTCCTGTAGGATAGAATTGGAGGTA
>JBDTVG010000094.1:0-18927 GCA_040007395.1 Chloroflexota bacterium | reverse complement strand
TGGATGCTGCGGTTGCAGGCGACAATGCAGGCATTCTGCTGCGCGGCACGCAGCGTGAAGAAGTACAGCGTGGTATGGTGCTCGCCAAGCCGGGGTCGATCAAGCCGCACAAGAAGTTCCAGTGCCAAGTGTACGTACTGCGCAAAGACGAAGGCGGACGGCACAAAGCGTTCCTGAGTGGTTATCAGCCGCAGTTCTACATCCGCACGATGGACGTAACCGGACGAATCGAACTGCCCGAAGGCGTGGAGATGGTCATGCCGGGTGACGACGTGAGCATGAGCGTTGAATTGCACATGCCCGTCGCGTTGGAGAAGGGTTCCAAGTTCGCCATCCGCGAGGGCGGTCTGACCGTTGGCGCGGGTATCATTACCGAAATTCTGGACTAAAACAGCTAACACTAGCCTTTCAGAGGCCAGTATACTCGCCGTATCTGGCCTCTGACTGTCTAAAGTTTCTGAATACTAATTGAGGGATTTGATGGCTAAACATAAGATTCGTATCCGGCTGAAGGCTTATGATCACCGCGTTTTGGATCAGTCAGCCCAGCGTATTGTCGAGACTGCGGAGCGCACGGGCGCTCATGTTGTCGGGCCAGTGCCGCTGCCAACCCGTATCGAGCGTTTTACGGTCAAGCGCTCGCCATTCATTGACAAGAATTCGCAGGAGCACTTTGAGATCCGCACGCACAAGCGGCTGATCGATGTCCTTGACCCGGACAACAAGACAATCGACACACTCATGCGGCTGAACTTGCCAGCGGGTGTGGACATCGAGATCAAGATCTAGGTCAGTTTCGATTTGGATCGTGGGATCGCGGGCAATGGGGTTTCATTAAACCAGTTTTTTTTCGGAACGGGATGATGTAAAGAACACAATTCCAGTTGAGTGTTCGGAAACAGTCCCTCGGAGGTTTTTATGAAGGGTATTATTGGAAAGAAAGTAGGCATGAGCCAAGTCTTTGACGCAGATGGCAAGGTAACGCCTGTCACCGTGATCAAAGCTGGCCCCTGCTTTGTAACGCAAGTTCGTACAGCAGAGCGCGAAGGCTATACGGCAGTCCAATTGGGGTTTGAAGAGGTTGCCCCCGAAAAGCTGCCCGGTGGCGCTCGTGGACATCTGCAACGTCGGAACTTGCCTACAGTGCGCTACTTGCGCGAATTTCGTGTTAAGCAGCCGGATGTTCAAGAAGGCCAGCGCTTAACTGTTGAAGTCTTCACGGCGGGGGATCGGGTGGACGTAGTCGGGACAAGCAAAGGTCGTGGCTTTGCTGGAACGATTAAGCGTCACAACTTCAACCGCCAGCCAACCACACACGGTGCTTCTGACCGTACCCGCGCACCGGGTTCCAGCGGTTCCGGCTCGACCCCCGGTCGCGTCAAGAAGGGTACTCGTCGTTCGGGCCGCATGGGCAATGACCGCGTAACCACCCAGAATCTTGAGATTATGGTCGTGGACGCGGAGAATCATCTGCTAGCGGTTAAGGGCGCGGTGCCGGGTGCCAAGGGTGGCGTTGTCATCATCAAAGCGTCCGTTAAAGTTCGCTAGCCATAGGAGTATTGAATCATGAAAGTTCCAGTACGGAACCTGGCTGGCGACGAAGTTTCGAACGTCGAACTCCCAGCCGATATTTTTGAAGCCAAGATCAACATTGGCCTAATGCACCAGTATGTTGTGATGCAGCAGGCAAATGCCCGACTAGGCACGCACAAGACCAAACGGCGTGGCGAGATCAACCGTACACACGCCAAGTGGTACCGCCAAAAAGGTACAGGCCGCGCCCGTCACGGCAGCCGCAACGCCCCGATCTTCGTCGGTGGTGGTCGCGCACACGGCCCGATCCCGCATAAGTATACAAAGCACATGCCTCAGAAGATGCGCCATGCGGCATTGCGGAGTGCGCTTTCGGCGCTGCTACGCGATGAGCAGCTTGTTTTTGTCAACGAGATGACCATCGACACCCCCAAGACAAAGGTCATGGCTAGCTTGTTGGGAGTACTCGTCGGCGAGTCGAAGGTACTAGTGCTGCTACCGGAACGCAACGAAGCCGTTGAAGCCGGCTTGCGTAACTTACCGGATGCCAAGTGGCTGCACGCGCAATACCTCAACGTCCGTGACCTGCTCAACTATGACCATGTGATCATCCCCTTGGCAGCTTTGGACGTGATCAAGAGCCTTCTGAGCAAGGACAGGGTGAAGGAGTAAATCATGGCACTGCATCTGTACGATATTATCAAGCGCCCCGTGATCACCGAGAAATCCAACATCATGGCGGGCGAACTGAACCAGTTTGTTTTTGAAGTAGACCTCAAGGCCAACAAGATTCAGATCAAAGAGGCCGTTGAGTCTATCTTCGACGTGGACGTGATCAAAGTCGCAACGCTGATCATGCCACTCAAGCGGGGCAAGCGCGGTCGCAAGGCTTATGTCCGCTCGACTGAGTGGAAGAAAGCCATCGTTACGCTGCCCAAAGGGCAGACGATCTCGCTGTTCAATGTGTAGCGGGCGAAAAAGGACACAAGACGATGCCAGTTAAGATTTACAAGCCCACTTCCCCCGGTCGCCGGGGAATGACTGGGCATAGTTTTGAAGAGATTACCAAGTCTACGCCTGAAAAATCGCTATTGCGCGAAAAGCGTGGCAAGTCTGGGCGTAACAATTCAGGTCGAGTCACCGTCCGCCATCGTGGTGGTGGTCACAAACGCCAATATCGTATCATCGACTTCAAGCGCGACAAGCTGGACATTCCAGCGCGGGTATCCTCCATCGAATACGATCCGAATCGTTCGGCACGTATTGCGTTGTTGGTCTATGCCGACGGCGAGAAGCGTTACATCATTGCCCCACTTGGCTTGCAAGTCGATGATGTGCTGCAAAATGGCCCCAACGCGCCGCTGCAAAATGGCAATACCCTGCCGCTGCGTAATATCCCTATCGGCTCGGTGATCCACAATATCGAGTTGGAGCATGGGCGCGGTGGTCAGTTGGCACGTTCGGCGGGAGTCTCGGCGCAGCTTATCGGGCGTGAAGATAAATACGCGCAGATCCGGCTGCCAAGCGGTGAACTGCGGATTGTGCGCGAAGAGTGCATGGCAACGATGGGTCAGGTCGGTAACACCGATCACGGCAACATCAAGATCGGTAAGGCGGGTCGGTATCGTTGGATGGGCTGGCGGCCTGCGGTGCGCGGTTCGGCAATGGACCCGGCAAGCCATCCACATGGTGGTGGTGAAGGTCGTTCCCCAATTGGTATGCCCGGCCCGAAGACCCCTTGGGGTAAGCCAGCGCTGGGGAAGAAGACCCGTATGAACAAGCGGACGGATAGGTTTATCATCCGTCGGCGTGGCAAGAAGCGTTAAGGTCGAGCGGAGGATTTAAAATGTCTCGTTCACTCAAGAAAGGCCCGTTTATCGAGCCGAAACTTCTCAAGAAGGTCGAGACGCTCAACGCCAAAAGCGAAAAGCGCGTGATCAAAACTTGGAGTCGGGCTTCGACAATCTTCCCACAGATGGTCGGGCACACAATTGCAGTTCACGATGGTCGGCGGCACGTACCGATTTACGTGACAGAAAACATGGTCGGTCACAAGCTCGGTGAGTTTGCCCCCACGCGCACCTATCGGGGACACCTCATGGAGAAGAAAGTTAAGAAAAGCGGGGCGGAAGCTTAGTATCATGGAAGTTAAAGCACACGCACGCGGTTTGCCCATTAGCGCCCAGAAGATCCGTCTGGTCTGTGATCAGGTACGCGGCAAGGATGCAGAACAAGCCATTACTATTCTGCGCTTCATGCCGCACAAGGGCGCGCAGTTCGTCGGCAAGTTGATCGCTTCGGCAGTGGCGAATGCGGAAAACAACCATGAGTTGAACCGCCTCGACCTGTACGTTAAGACCATCTTCGCCAACGAAGGAATCACAATGAAGCGGATGAAAGCTGGCGCTCGTGGCCGTTATAAGCCCAGAGTCAAGCGTTCCGCACATGTCACGGTTGTGCTCGATGAGCGCGAGGAGTAAACAACAAGATGGGGCGTAAAGTACACCCAATTGGTTTCCGTCTGAAGATCAACCGCCCGTGGGAGGCGCGTTGGTTTGCTGAAGGCACGCGCTATACGGAAAACCTACACGAAGACTTCAAGATCCGCGACTTTATCTTCAAAGAAACTGATCGTGCCGGGATCTCGAAGATCGAAGTTGAGCGTTACCCAACTCAGGTTTCGGTAACGATTTTCACCGCCAAACCCGGTATTGTTATCGGGCGCAAGGGTGAAGCGGTCAAGAAGATCCGTCAGGGTCTTGAATTGCTGACTAACAAGAAAATCAAGATCGAAGTCGAAGAGATCGAGAAGCCGGATCTGGATGCGAAACTGGTTGCCGAGAATATATCGGGGCAGCTTGAGCGCCGCATCGGTCACAGCCGCGCTATGAAGCGGGCTATCTCTCAGGCGATGCGTCAGGGCGCACTGGGCATCAGGATTCAGGCCAGTGGTCGTTTGGCAGGCTCAGAAATGGCCCGCCGCGAATGGCAGGTCGAAGGCCGTATCCCGCGCAATACGCTGCGTTCCGTGATCGACTATGGCACTGCGGAAGCCTTAACCACCTTCGGGCGGATCGGTGTCAAAGTGTGGATCTACAGCGGCGAAAAAGTAAAAGAAGAAGAAGCGCCGGAGCCAACCGACGTTTACGTGAGCCAGTAACAGTTTTCAACGATCAGTTTACTGTTAACTGATTGTGCGAGAGGATTGACCGTTATGTTAATGCCGAAGCGGGTGAAGTACCGCAAGCAAATGCGCGGGCGCATGGCAGGCAAAGCCTTGCGCGGGGCCGATGTCCAGTTTGGCGAGTTTGGCCTCCAAGCTCTTGAACCAGCTTGGATCACCCAGCGCCAGATCGAAGCAGCCCGGCGTGCCATTGTCCGTTATATCAAGCGTCGTGGGCGCGTCTGGATTCGGATTTTCCCAGACAAGCCTGTGACCGCCAAGCCTGCCGAAACCCGCATGGGTAAAGGTAAGGGTAATGTTGACCACTGGGTCTGTGTTGTCAAGCCGGGTCGCGTGATGTTTGAGATGGCTGGCATCGATGAGGATACTGCACGACAGGCGCTTCGTCTGGCAGGCTTCAAGATGCCCATCAAGACCAAGTTCATCAAGCGAACTGACCCGATTACGGGTGAGGAGAATATCTGATGAAACCTTCAGAAATTCGCGAGATCGAAACGCCGACTCTCCTTGAGCAGATCGAGTCAAAGCGTGAAGAGTTGTTTAGATTGCGTCTGAGTTGGCACGCCAATACGTTGGAAGACCCCAACCAGATGAATATCGTCCGCAAAGATATTGCGCGGATGTTAACGATACTGCGTGAGCGTGAACTTGCTGCGTCGTATCTGCAAGGAGAGAGCTAATGCCTAATCCACGTCGCCGTCTGATAGGGCGCGTCGTCAGCAATAAGATGAACAAGACGATTGTTATTGCGGTAGATGTTGCTAAGCGTCACCGTCTGTATGACAAGGTGGTTCACCAGACGCGCAAGTTTTATGCCCATGACGAGGAAAATGTTGCCAACGAAGGCGACCTCGTTCAGATTGTTGAGAGCCGTCCGTTAAGCAAGACTAAACGGTGGGCGCTTGAAACTGTGGTTGAGAAGAAGCGTTTGTAACGTCAGCGAGGTACCGACATGATCCAGCAAGAATCACGAATAAAAGTCGCTGACAATACCGGCGCACGCGAACTGCTAGTCATTCGCGTCTTGGGCGGTTCGACACGCCGCTATGCACATGTTGGCGATGTGGTCATTGCCACTGTCAAACAGGCTACGCCGCAGGGCATGGTCAAGAAAAGCGATGTGGTTCGCGCCGTTGTGGTGCGTGTTACCAAAGAGTATCGCCGGGATGATGGCTCCTACATTCGTTTCGATGATAATGCAGCGGTGATTTTGGAACCCGAAGGCCAGAACCCACGTGGCACCCGTGTCTTTGGACCGGTAGCCCGTGAACTGCGCGAAAAAGGTTACACCAAGATCGTGTCGCTCGCGCCCGAAACGCTGTAGGGTAAAGGGTAGGTAAGACATGCAGAGAATTAAGAAGGGTGACACCGTTGAGGTGATCGCCGGGAAAGATCTGGGGCAGCGTGGCGCGATCCTGCGTATCAATACGAAGGACGAGCGGGTCATCGTTGAGCAGATCAATATGGTGAAGAAACACCGCAAGGCACAGCAGGCCGGAAACCAACAGGTTCCAGCAGGCATTATCGAGAAAGAATCGCCACTGGCGGTTTCCAATGTCATGCTGGTCTGCACCCAGTGTGGCAAAAAAACCCGTGTCGGCTTTCGTATCAACGAGGAAGGCCGCAAAGTGCGAGTTTGCAAGCAGTGCAAACAGGATATTGACTAATGGCAGACATTAAGAATTACTATCGCGAAACCGTTATTCCTACGCTAATGAGCGAGTTCAAGTATGACAACGTCATGCAGGTTCCGCGCATTGTCAAGGTTGTGTTGAACATCGGCGTTGGCGAAGCCATCGACAACGCAAAAGCTCTCGACGGCGCGGTGGAAGACATGACCAAGATTGCGGGACAGAAGCCTGTAATCACGAAGGCCAAGAAAAGCATAGCTACGTTCAAGCTGCGCGAAGGCAAGGCTATCGGCGTAAAGGTGACACTCCGCAGTTCGCGCATGTGGGCGCTGCTGGATCGTCTGATTAACGCGGCCCTGCCTCGTACTCGTGACTTTCGCGGGATCGACGGGGATGCCTTTGACGGACGCGGCAACTATACACTAGGTTTGCGTGAGCAGTTGATCTTCCCTGAGATCGAATACGACAAGATCGATAAGGTACGTGGCATGGAAATCACCATTGTCACGACTGCTAAGACGGATGAAGAGGGCCGCCGTCTGCTCAAGCTGCTCGGTATGCCCTTCCGTGACAGCTAAGGACTGGAGGATAAATGGCTAAGAAATCAATGGTAGCCCGTGAAGCGAACCGCAAATATAAAGTGCGTGTCCGCAATCGCTGCCGGTTTGTTGACCCCAATTCGGGTAAGGTATGCGGACGACCACGCGGCTACATCCGCCGTTTTGGACTATGCCGCATCCACTTCCGCAATCTCGCCCTACAAGGCAAGATTCCGGGTGTGGCAAAAGCAAGCTGGTAAGGGAGAATAAACAATGAGTATGAGTGACCCTATTGCCGATATGCTGACCCGCATTCGCAATTCGCTAATGATTGGGCACGCAACCGTTGCGATGCCGTATTCTGGCCTCAAGGCCGAAGTCGCGAAGGTGCTTCAGCAAGAAGGCTATATCGAAGGCTTTAGCGTCTCCGAAGACGTAAAGCCCAGCATTACCATCGATCTCAAGTATTTTGGCAAACGCCGTGTCCGTAAGCCAGTGATTAGCGGGATTAAGCGTATCAGTACGCCGGGTCGCCGCGTATACACGGGCAAGCGTGAAATCCCATGGGTGTTGAGTGGCATGGGCATCGCGATCCTGTCCACGCCCAAGGGTGTCATGACCGGAGCACAGGCTCGTCGTGAGGGTGTTGGCGGCGAAGTTCTGGCCTACGTCTGGTAGAGAGTGAGAATAGGCAATGTCACGAGTTGGAAAAATGCCGGTTGAAATCCCGGCAAAAGTCAAAGTCACGATCAACGGGCATGAGGTGTCAGTCAAAGGGCCGAAGGGCGAGATGACTACTGCTCTGCACCCCGAAATGAAGATCGTCGAAGAGGACGGCATTCTGCATGTTGAGCGTCCTTCGGAGGCACGTCGCCACCGTGAACTGCACGGGCTAACCCGTGCGCTACTCAACAATATGGTTCAAGGCGTGAGCACTGGCTTTCGCAAAACCTTGATTGTTGAAGGGGTTGGGTATCGGGCTGAAATGCAGGGTAAAAACCTGATGATGTACCTCGGCTACTCGCACCCTGTCGAAGTCGTACCGCCCGATGGCATTACCTTCTCCATTGAAGATCGTGGTCGTCTGGTGTTCGTGGATGGCATTGATCGGCAGCTTGTAGGCCAGATCACCGCCAACATTCGCAATCTGCGACCCCCGGAGCCTTACAAGGGCAAAGGCGTTCGCTACGATAATGAAGTCATCCGTCGCAAGGCGGGCAAGGCTGGTAAGGGTAAGTAAGTCATGGCAAAAAGCTCAAGAGAAGCACGGGAGCGTCGTCATCAGCGTGTTCGCGCCCGCGTGACGGGAACACCGGAACGCCCGCGCCTGAACGTCTATCGCAGCCTCGATCATATCTATGCTCAGGTGATCGATGACACGGTAGGACATACGCTCGTTTCGGCCTCGACGCTTGACGCAGAGGTCAAGAAACAGGTTGGCAAGAACGGCGAGGCCAAGATGAATGAGGCCAAGATCGTCGGGCAGATTCTGGCAGCACGCGCCAAGAATGCAGGCATTAGCGCTGTGGTCTTTGATCGCGGCGGCAACAAGTATCACGGGCGGGTGAAAGCATTGGCTGACGGTGCTCGTGAGGGCGGACTCGACTTTTAGGAAAAGACCAAGAGATCGCGGGAACGCTGCCTGGAAGGTATAATCCCCTGTTTATTATCAGGTAGGACAGTAGCCTGGTGGCGACCCGCGACGGATCGACGATGAGGAACTAATCGGTATGGCGAAACAACGAGAGCGTGGCGAGTCACGTCGAGAACGTGACGATGACCGCGAAGAACTCGACGAGCGTGTAATTGACATCACGCGAGTCGCAAAAGTCGTCAAGGGTGGTCGCCGCTTTGCCTTCCGCACGGTGGTGATTGTCGGTGACAATAAAGGGCGAGTCGGTATCGGCGTTGGCAAGTCGCGCGGCGTACCGGAATCGATTCGTAAAGGGGCTGAAGCAGCCCGTAAGCGTATGGAGCGTGTCTCCCTATCTGGGACAACGATTCCGCATGAAGTAACCGCCAAACACGGCGGCGCAGTCGTGATGCTGCGTCCGGCCTCGCCAGGAACAGGTGTTATCGCAGGCGGTAGCGTTCGGGCTGTGCTCGAAGCCGCAGGTGTACACGACATCCTGAGCAAGAGTCAGGGCAGCAACAATATGTTGAATGTCGCGCTTGCGACTCTCAAAGCCCTGAACTCGCTGACGAACGCACAAGAACTGGCTCAGATGCGCGGCAAAGACATCAGCGAATTACAGCCGTTTTGGGTCAAGAGGACTGAAAGCTAATGGCCGAGACCATGCTGAAAGTAACACTCGTCAAAAGCCCGATTGGGAATAAGAATCGTCAACGCTTGACAGTGAAGGCGTTGGGGCTACGACACATTCGTCAGAGTGTCATCCACCCAGATAACCCGTCAGTACGTGGTATGATCTTCAAGGTCAGCCATCTGGTCGTGGTAGAGGAAGTACAAGAATAAAATCATGAAACTGCACGATCTAAAACCAGATCCCGGTTCGCGCAAAAAGGCGCGACGTGTTGGGCGCGGTATCTCTGCTGGACAGGGTAAAACGGCAGGTAAGGGTACTAAAGGTCAGAAGTCCCGTACTGGTGGCGGCAAAGGCCCCTACTTTGAAGGTGGTCAGCTCCCCTTTGTACGTCGTCTGCCTTTCAAGCGCGGCTTTACCAACCTGTTCCGCATCGAGTATCAGGAAGTCAGCATCAAGTCGTTGGCAGCAGCTTTCACCAAAGCGGCAGCCGTGACTCCACAGGCACTCTTTGATGCCAAACTGATCAAGGATCTTGAAAAGCCAGTAGTCATTTTGGGCGGCGATTCCGACTTGAAGGTTAAACTACAAGTCAGCGCCCACCGCTTTACCAAGAGCGCCCGCGAACGCATCGAAGGCGCTGGTGGGGCTGTAACCCAGATTCCGTTGCTGGTGACAGGCGCACGCGCTACGGTCAAGTTGCTCCGTAAATCGGAGCGCGCCAAACTCGCAGCTAAGTAGAGATCGCACGCTCACGAGGGTCAGCTATTCAAGGTTGACCCTCTTTGTAGATTATTTTAAGTAAGAGGACGATCCGTATGCAGATGCTAGACGCGGTGCGTAACGCCTTCCGGTTGCCGGATCTGCGCCGCAAACTCCTATACACGCTTTTCATTTTACTGGTTTACCAGTTCGCAGCGCACATCCCCGTACCGGGGTTGAACCGTCCAGCGCTGGCAAGCATCCTGACCGGACAGGCAGCCGGGTTTATCCAGATCTTAAACTTGCTATCTGGCGGTGCAGTCTCGCAGTTCAGCATCTTGGCGAACGGTGTCTATCCCTACATCACAGCACAGATTATCTTGCAACTACTCACGGGCGTAATCCCGCAGTTGGAAGCGATCTCCCAAGAACCGGGTGGGCAGGACAAGATCAACCAGTATACCTATTATCTGGCGATCCCGATGGGGTTACTCCAAGCCATCGGTCAGATCAACATCTTGCAGAGTTACTCGACGCAAGGCGCGATCTTGCCGGGGTTCGGGCCAATCAACCTGATCACAATCACGGTGCTGGCAACCATGACCGCCGGAACGATGTTTGCTATCTGGCTCGGTAACTTGATTACTGAACAGGGTATCGGCAACGGTTTGTCGTTGATCATCTTCGCCGGAATCGTCGCGCAAGTCCCGCGCAGCCTCGGTATCTTGTTTCAGGACGAATGGGCGGTGTTCAACATTCTTTCGTTCGTGATTCTGACTGTGTTGACTGTCATTGTCATTGTGGTGATGGAACAGGGGATGCGGCGTATCCCGGTGCAGTATGGTAAACGGGTGCGAGGCCGCAAGCAGTACGGCGGCGGCTCGACTCACATCCCGCTGCGGGTCAACAGCGCCGGCATGATTCCGCTGATCTTCGCTCAGGCAATTGTCACATTCCCGGCCATTCTGGCAGGTATCTTTGTCCCGAATACACCATTCTACACGCTGATGCAAAATACGTTCGGGTCGCGGTCTGGCTTCCTATACTGGTTCTTTGAATTCGTGTTAGTCGTTGCCTTTACATACTTCTACACGGATGTGATGATCCAGAACCAGAAGCTCGGTGAGAGCTTGCAAAAGCAGGGTGGGTTTATCCCCGGCATCCGACCCGGCAAACGCACGCAAGATTACATCACCAAAGTTACACGGCGAATCACGCTGGCAGGCGCGTTATATCTGGGCATTGTCACCGTGCTACCCGGCCTATTCGTGATTGTGGACTACGTGTTCACGGGACGTTCAGACGTAACCCGCGTCAACAATCCCGCACAGGTCATCAGTTCGGCGGGGTTGATCATCGTGGTCGGTGTCGTCGTAGATACCATGCGCCAGCTTGAGTCACAGCTTGTCATGCGTAACTACGAAGGCTTCATGCGGTAGGCGGTAACACACATGGCTTACATCGTTCTGATGGGCGTTCAGGGTGCTGGCAAAGGCACTCAGGCCGACATCCTGAAAACAAAGTATGACATTCCCCACGTTACAACGGGTGGAATGTTCCGTTCTATGCCCGATACGCCGCTTGGTCGTGAAGTCCAAGCACTGATGGCAGCATATAAACTGATTTCTGATGAGATTACCATTCAGGTGGTGCGTGAGCGTCTAACGCAACTTGATGCTGCCAACGGTGTGATTCTGGATGGGTTTCCGCGTACCAAGCCACAGGCCGAAGCGCTTGA
This sequence comes from Chloroflexota bacterium, assembly GCA_040007395.1. Lineage (GTDB taxonomy): Bacteria > Chloroflexota > Anaerolineae > Aggregatilineales > UBA2796 > DATGFK01. Next base: position 7,336 of record JBDTVG010000094.1, on the reverse strand, counting down.
CCAACTGCTGACTGAACTTGGCGGCAAAGTGGCAGTTGTGCCTTACCTCAAGCTGGATAAAGACATTGCGATTGACCGTATTGTGAATCGCTGGGTCTGTTCACAGGACTCGAATCACAGCTACAACTTGAAGACGATACCGCCACAAGTCGCGGGTCGTTGCGACATTGATGATGCACCGCTAATCCAGCGCCCCGATGATACACGCGAAGGGGCGGAAAAACGTATCGGTGACTTCTTCCAGCAGACTGCGCCGCTGCTGGATTACTATCGCGAACGCCATGTGCTGCGTGAGATCGATGCTGATCAACCTGTAGAGAAGGTGACTGCTGACCTGATAGCGGCAATAGATGAGGCTATCCAGAGCATTCGCCCATGATACATATCAAGACTCCCGAAGACCTTTTGATCATGCGCGAAGCAGGCCGCATCGTGGCGCGTGCGTTAGCCGCCATGCGCGAGGCCGTTCGACCCGGTATCACGACCGCCGCGTTGGACAAAATCGCGACGGATGTGATCCGCAAGCATGATGCTATCCCGACCTTTCTGGGCTATCCGCCCGGTAGCAAATATCCTTTCCCGGCAACGATTAATGCCAGTGTCAACAATGAACTGGTGCACGGCATTCCGGGATCGCGGGTTTTGCAAGAGGGCGACATCATCAGCTTGGACTGTGGCGCAACGTACAAAGGCTTCGTAGGAGACTCGGCGTTTACGATGGCGGTTGGCAAGATCAGCGCCGAAGCAGATCGCCTGATCAAGGTCACAGAGCAGTCACTCAAGATCGGGATCGAAACGGCGCGGGTCGGTCATGAAACCAAAGACATCTCGCTAGCGATCCAGCAGTATGTCGAGGGGCAGGGTTACTCGGTAGTGCGTGAGTACACAGGGCATGGTGTGGGGCGCAACATGCACGAGGACCCGCAGGTCCCTAACTGGTGGCCTACACGCCAGAAGAATCGTATGTGGCGCAGCTACCCACTGCGCCCCGGCATGACCTTCGCGCTAGAACCGATGGTTATCATCGGGAAGCCCGAAACGAAAGTGTTAGGCGATCATTGGACAGTGGTAACGGCAGATGGCACCCTGTGCGCTCATACTGAGCATACTATCGCCGTAACAGACGGTGAGCCGCTGATCCTTACCTTACTGTAAGTAAGTTGGGTATAGGCAAAGTTAACAATTTATGGTAGCATCACGCTTCCGCCTGCAAGTCCGAACTTTCTGCATTCAACACGGTTGACAGAGGCCGGAGTTTTGAGGGGATGCGCGAGGCGTTAGAGAGATAACAGGAGTAAATATGGCTCGTATCGAAGGTGTTGACCTTCCGCGCGAAAAGCGTGTCGAAATCGCGCTCACGTACATTTATGGTATTGGACATCCACGTAGTCTGGAAATTCTCGACTCGACGGGCGTTAATCCTGACATCCGCGTGCGCGATCTTTCTGAAGGCGAAGTAACCCTGTTGCGCGATGCGATCAGCAACTATCGCGTCGAAGGCGAACTGCGCCGTGAAGTCCAGCTTAACGTCAAACGTCTGATCGAAATCGGCAGCTATCGCGGGATGCGTCATCGCCGGAAACTGCCAGCACGCGGTCAGCGTACCAAGACCAACGCACGTACTTTGCGCGGCCCCAAGAAGACGGTGGCAGGGCGTGGTCGTCGTCGTGGTACCAAGAAGAAGTAATTCCCAGAACCTGATAACAGTCCCTTCGCAGCTTTGTTGAGGGGACTTACCTCAGTCTGTTTGCGCGTAATGCAAGATTAAAGACCGCCCTGTACAAGCGGAAGAAAAGTGTGTTATAATTTTCCGCCGCTTGGTCGCGTGGGCCTTTCGACGGTTGAGGAGAGAGTAAGAACATGGGCAGACCTGCTGCTACAACAAACAAGAGATCAGGCCCGCGTCGGAGTGGGCCAAAAAGAGTGCGGAAGAGTATTCCGTATGGACAGTCACATATCCATGCTACGTTCAACAACACGATTGTGTCAATGAGCGACCAGCAAGGTAACGTAATTTCATGGGCCAGCGCTGGTACAGCAGGCTTCAAGGGCAGCCGCAAAAGCACGCCCTATGCTGCCCGTGTTGCCGCCCAACAAGCCTCTGATTCAGCGAAGGATCAGGGGATGCAAGAAGTTGACGTGTTTGTGAAAGGCCCCGGCCCCGGACGTGAAGCTGCAATCCGTGCCATTCAGGCCAGCGGTCTGCGTGTCCGTTCGATCACCGATGTCACACCCGTTCCCCACAATGGGGTACGTCCGCCTAAAAAGCGTCGCGTTTAGTTTAGTCTATTCTAACAGTTCGACATTTTTGTTCGATCTGGTGTAAACACACAAGTGTGTGGAGGAAGCCTTGGCTCGTCATATTGGACCCGTTTGTAAGCTTTGCCGCCGTGAAGGCGAAAAGCTATTCCTCAAGGGGGCACGTTGCATGTCCCCCAAGTGTGCGGTTGAACGCCGCGCCTACCCACCCGGACAGCACGGCAAGGATACCCAGTTCCGTCGTGGTCGTTCCTCGGACTATTCGTCTCAGCTTCGTGAGAAGCAAAAGGCGCGTCGCATCTATGGTGTGCTGGAACGTCAGTTCCGCCGCTATTTCTATGAAGCGCAGCGCCGCCCCGGTCTGACCGGATCGAATCTACTTGGTCTGCTCGAAACACGGCTTGACAATGTGGTCTACCGTCTTGGCCTTGCTGACTCACGTCCGCAGGCTCGACAGTTAGTCTCACACGGTCACTTCGATGTCAACGGTGTGCCAACCAACATCCCATCCTATAGTGTGCGTAGCGGCGACCAGATCACCGTACACGGCAACAGCCGCAACTTGCGTTATTTTCGCGAGATCCGCGCCTATATGGATGATCGACCAAGGCCACCGGAGTGGCTGACGGTTGAAACGGATAACAGTGGTGGAGTCCAAGCCCAAGTGCTCCGTCTGCCAGACCGTCGCGACATTGAACTGCCGCTCAATGAACAGCTCATCGTTGAACTCTATTCACGTTAATTTGGTAAGTAAGCAGATTGGGTTGGCGTTTTTGCCAACCCTTGTCTTGTTTCAGGAGGGATTGTGACGACCCAAAACATGGTGCTGCCCAAGATCGAAAGCGATGCACGGTCTCAGAACTACGCACGCTTTGTCATTAGCCCGTTGGAAAGTGGCTATGGCATTACCATAGGCAATGCCCTCCGGCGTGTCCTTCTGTCATCGCTGCCCGGTGCGGCGGTGACTTCAATTCGAGTCTCGGACGTTCATCACGAGTTCTCGGCGGTTCCGAACGTCAAAGAGGATATGACGCAGCTTATCTTGCAAGTCAAGCAACTGCGGCTCAAACTTGAAGACAGCGAATCGGCTCGGCTGCGGCTCGAAGTACACGGTGAAGGAACGGTTACGGCGGCAGACATTCTGTGTCCGCCCGAAGTGACCATCATCAACCCCGACCTGTACCTGTTCACCGTCGATTCCGAAAATGCCCAGCTTGAGATGGAACTCACTGTCCAAACCGGACGTGGGTACAGTCCTGCCGAAGAACGTGGTCGTTTGCCAATTGGCGAATTGCCTGTCGATGCGATCTACAGTCCCGTGCGCCGTGTCACCTTTGATGTCGAACGCGCCCGGGTGGGCCAGAAAACCAGTTACGACAAACTGATTCTGGAAATCTGGACGGATGGGGCTGTCCGTGCCGAGGAAGCCATGAGCGAAGCGTCGAAGATCATGATCAACCATCTGGCGATCATTGCGGGTGTTGATCCTACGCTCCAGACGCATACCCAGCCGACTTCCGAGATGGACGAAGAACCCAACAAGTATCGGGACGAGGAGAAGTTCAACACGCCGATTGAGACGCTTGATCTCAGCGTGCGGGTGTTCAACTCGCTCAAACGTACCGGGATCACAACGATTGGTGAAGTGCTGGAGATGCTGGATCGTGGCCCCGATGCCATGCTCGCTATCCGCAATTTCGGAGAGAAGTCGCTGGACGAATTGGTACAGCGTCTCAAAGAGAAGGGCTATTTGCCGCCGGACCGTGAAGTAGTTTTGCCCGTTCAATAATATGACGACCCCTGTGTCGTATGGATCGCTGATAATGGCGGGTTAACCGCCTTGTATGTAATAACAGGCCCGGCTGACTCAACCGCTCTAGACCGGGTACTGTATTATTCTGGAGGAAGTATGCGACATAAGTTATTTGGAAAACATCTGGGGCGCAATGTCGGGCAGCGTAATGCACTGCGCCGCACGCTGATTACCCAGTTTTTCCTACACGAGCGGATCACGACAACTCGCGCCAAAGCCGAGGCTATTCGTGGTGCCGCCGAACACATGATCACCCAAGCCAAACGTGCCATTGCGCTGGATGATCCACAACGTATCATTCATGTACGCCGTCTGCTCAACGGGCGGCTGGATGATCCTGAAATGTCCAAGAAGGCGTTTGAAGTGTTTGCCATTCGTTATGCGGAACGTCCCGGTGGTTACACCCGTATGTTCAAGATCGGGCCGCGCAGGGGTGATGCTGCCGAAATGGTTGTCCTTGAACTGGTAGACCGCGACAAGGAAGCCGACACGAGCGAAAATAAGGGCGTAACAGGTACGGCACGCAGCTTGTTGGATCGTGTCCGCAGACCGCGCCGGACTCAAACTACCGCGGAGTAGTTCTGACTCTCATAAACCCTGTTCGCTACCGGGCAACTGTGGCTTACGACGGCGCGAACTATCATGGGTTTCAGAAATTGGGGACAAGCCAACCCTCAATACAGGGTACACTTGAAGCGGCGCTGGCAAAGGTCAGCGACGGGCAGCAAGTGACAGTGATAGGGGCAGGCCGTACCGACAGCGGGGTTCATGCCACAGGCCAAGTCATCGCGTTTGATATGGTCTGGAAGCACAACGACGAAGACATTCTGAGAGCAGTCAACGCGATTTTACCAACTGATATTGCACTGCAACGGCTGGAACGGGCAGCGGCGGGTTTTCACCCCCGGTACGACGCGACCAGCCGCACGTACCAGTATTTTGTCTACGAGGCGCAGATCCGCCAGCCGATGATGGCGCGGATGTCGTGGTGGGTCAGGCCACCTATTCACACCCGGCTCGATGTAGACCAGATGAACTGGGCAGCCGCAAAATTGCTCGGTACTCACGATTTCGCGAGCTTCGGCAGTCCGCCGTATGGTGAAAACACCAAGCGACAGGTCTACCAGTCCGAGTGGTTTATCGAAGTGCCAACACAGGGAACGCGATTGCTGTCGTACTGCATCGAAGCCAACGCTTTTCTGTACCGAATGGTGCGGACTATCGTTGGGACGCTGATCAAGGTAGGGCTGCATCGGTTGTCTATCGCGGAGTTTATTGAGATTTTTCAAGCGAAGGAGCGTGGGCGCTTTAAGGTATTAGCCCCGCCACATGGCCTGACCTTGACCGAAGTAAAGTATGAACGGAGCGGGGAAACGCCCGCCGGAGAAACCAAGCATGAGATATAAGACCTATACACCCACCACCGAGACAGTCGAACGGACGTGGTACGTGGTCGACGCGACGGATATGAACCTCGGGCGTTTGACTTCGCACATCGCTCATCTGCTTCGCGGCAAGCACAAGACAACCTTCGCGCCGCACCTTGATACTGGCGACTATGTGATCGTGCTGAATGCTGGCAAGATTACCGTCACAGGCAACAAGCTGGAAGATGTATTCTTCTACCGCCACTCGCAGTACCCCGGTGGCTTTCGGTCTACCAGCCTGAAGGATATGCTCAGGACACACCCGGATCGCGTGATCGAAGCAGCGGTCAAGGGCATGTTGCCTCACAACAAAATTGGTCGGGCAATGATCAAGAAACTTAAAGTTTATACGGGGAATACCCACCCACACCAAGCGCAAAATCCCATTGTGCTGGAAATCGCGGAGGCGAAGAAATAACTGATGGCAGATCAATATTACGAGGGCATTGGTCGCCGCAAAGAAGCAAGCGCCCGTGTGCGTTTGCATACAGGCGGCAACGGTCACATGCTCATCAATGACAAAGACGGCTTAGACTATCTGAACCGTGCTGGCGACCTCGAAGCGGTGCTAGCGCCTCTGCGGCTGGTCGGCATGGAAAATGTCTACAACGTAACCGTCCATGTATTAGGCGGCGGCGTAACGGGTCAGACCTCAGCGATCCAGCTTGGCGTAGCGCGTGCGCTGGTCAAAATGGACCCTGAGCTACGTAGTCAACTACGTCATGGTGGCTACCTAACACGCGATGCGCGGGTTAAGGAACGTAAAAAGCCCGGTCTCAAGCGTGCGCGTAAGGCTCCAACGTACACCAAGCGCTAAGTCGCAGTACGAACTTTACACAACACTACAAAACCAAGAAGGCAAGATGCGAAAAACATCTTGCCTTTTTAGTTCGAGTCAACTCCTTGTGGCTTCCAGTATCGCTCTGAAAGCAATACTGTCGCTAACCCTAACGCATAAGCGGCTATATCCCCCGGATCAAACGTGCTGCCGATCGTGACTTCCGCTGCAAACGTATGTGGAATCGATCCCGCCGCGAAGAATTGGATCAACTCAACGAACAGCGAAAATACAAAAATGGCGATGGCAAGCCGATAGCGCCGGCGAAAACTAATCCAGAACCGCGCAATTACGTAGATAAACTGGACGATCAACCAATCGCCCATGTAGCCCCGCACGAAAGGCCAATATGGGCCACGATACACTAGCACAAAGACCGCCCCGATCAGGATGATCAGTAAATATAGAAACTGCCTTGAATGCGATCTCAATGGCTGTGCGGCAGATTCCATTATGGCGTGACAAACCCCAGACGATTGATCAGCTTTTCGACAGCTTCATGATAGGCTTCGGCGCTTTCCTCTTTGACACGAATCGCGTTTTTGCTGCCTAGCAGTTCAAGGGCGGCGGGAATATTCGAGCCATCAAATGTGCCATGCCAGATCGGGATGAGCATAATATTTTGGTCGAGCGCCCATTGAATCTCTTTTTGCACATAGTTCGAGTTAAGCGTTTCCGGCGCGAGCAGGCTGACCACACAAGTGCTGTGGCGAATCTTGTCTTCAAGCTGCGCGTGCCACGCATCGCCCGGATCGATGCTCCTGTCGATAAACGCTTTAATGCCTGCTATTTGCAATCTGCACTCGATTAACAGTCCGAAGGCGCTGCTGGTCTTGCGGCTGTACGAGATGAACACCGTTGGCAGCGTAACCGGACGTTCCAACAGGGCAAATGCTTTTTGCGTGATCAGATAGCTTCCATCGGTATCGTGCAGGAAGTACCCAAACGTCTGCATCATTTCGCAAGTAGGCGAACCACCACTGGGCCATTTAGTATCCA
>JBDTVG010000093.1:0-11386 GCA_040007395.1 Chloroflexota bacterium | reverse complement strand
TCTCGCTGAATTGGCGTGCTTACTCAATATCGCTTGGCCTACCCCGCCCCTTGGCCGTGCCTTTCGCTTGGCTTGGTGGTCTTGACCGCGGGCCAAACGTATGGCTGCTATTCGTTCCCGCTATCGTCATGAGCCAACCGTACTCTACTGGTTGCGCTTTGCTTTTCAACTCCGATTGTAGAATTAGCCACAGTAGGTCGGGTAATGGGGTTCATTTTTGGTTATGATATACAAGATGTTTTGAGCAAGTAATTTATTGTGAGGGGAGCGATATGTTATGGACATTGACGATACAAACGAACTTCCTGTAGATTTGAATAATGCAACGAATACCGCAGAGACACAAGAATCCAGCCCAGCACAAGAAGTGGGTTGGAGTATCGATAAAGGGGTAGAAAGAGAAAATAATCAAGATAGTGTGGCGACGGCGACACTCAATCAGGTAAGCGAAGATGAAGCGCAATCGTTTGGTGTCTATGCCGTAGCAGATGGGATGGGCGGGCATGAGGCTGGCGAAGTCGCCAGTAAATTAGCAGTACGCACGGCTATTCGGCAGCTAATGACCAATGTTACCGAAATCGATACTGAGATGCCTGATAGTTACCAGTCTTGGTTGGAAAGTGCGGTCACTATTGCTAATCAGGTGGTACATCACAAAGCCCATGAAGACTCAAATACAATGGGCAGTACATTGGTAATGGCAGTAGTCGTGGGACATGATGTCCATATTGTCAATGTAGGCGACAGCCGTGCTTATCTGATCTCTCCAGACGATATTCGCCAGATCACTCACGATCAATCATTTGTTCAGGCGCTACTAGACAAGGGCGTAATTACTCCAGAACAAGCCGCCACTCACCCACGCCGGAATGTGCTGCTGCAATCGCTTGGCACGAATGAGCAAGTGAGTCCTGATCTATTCAGTGAGACATTAGACGCAAACGAGTCGCTTTTGCTATGCTCCGATGGCGTATGGAACATGCTGGGCGACGCTGAAATTGCGCGTATTGTGCGTGCTGCCGATACCCCCAATGCTGCCTGTCAGGCGCTTGTGGATGCCTGCAACGCAGCCGGGGGCAACGATAATATTGCGGCAGTCCTTGTGCGCCTCGGAGCTTCGTCTCAACCATCTGTGGGAAACGCTAGCGTCGGTTAATTGGGTACACCATAATTTTTAGAAGTTTCAGACTTCCAGCGCGACGGCTGCTACTTTTGCCACAGGCCGACCTTCGACCAACAGTGCCGCCAATAACGCGCTTGTCCACGCTAGCCCCGCCCCGATGAGCGCGACTAATCGGAACGTATCGATATACGCCAATTTGATCGCGTTCTGGACATTCGCCGTCAGGTCAGCGCTCAAGTCGGCGGGCGGTTTCGTATCGGCAAGTTTGCTGGAGTCGGCGCGGAGTTGGGCGCGGGCGTTCTCCGGCAAATTGAGCGAGTCAGTACGGGCAGTCAACGCGCTGTTAAAGGAGAATAACGCGATTGCCCCTACAATAGCGATTGCCAATACGCCTGCGGTTCGCGCCACTGCATTATTGATACCCGATGCCGTCCCGCTGCTGTGCGATGGCGCGGAATTCATCACGGCAGTGGTCAGCGGCGCAACGGTTAGCCCCATGCCGAAGGCCAATGTCACAATCGCCGGAAAATAGGTGATCCAATAGTCACTAGGGCCATTGGTCAGGCCGGGGATAGCAAACAGCAAAAAGCCCACCCCAGCAATGGCGGGGCCAACGGTAAGCATCAGGCGCGGCCCGATCCGATCCACGAGTCCGCCAGAGAAACGGGACATCGTGGCGATGATCAGGCCAAGCGGCAGGAACGTGAATCCCGCCACTTGTTCGGGATAACCCTGCACTTGCACAAGATTTAGCAATAGAAAAAATGGCACAGCGCCGAGCGCAGCATATAACAGCAGGGTCAGCGCATTCGTACCGCTAAAGGTATGCGAACGAAACAGGCTCAGGAGAACCATAGGGTGTTTAGTGCGCGATTCGACGATTACGAAAATGATGAGGGCTGCCGCGCCGCCAATCAGCGTAATCAGGATGCGTGGATCGGTCAGGCCAAAGTTTGGCCCTTCGATAAAACCGTAGGTGATACTCGCTAAACCCAATGTTGCCAATAGCACACCGGGAATATCGAGGCTCTTTGACATTTCTGTATCGCGACTTTCTGGCACTTTGAGGATCAAGACGATCAGCGCGATCAGCGCCAGCGGCAGATTGACAAAAAATACACCGCGCCAAAAGCCTAACCCCGACAGCCAACCGCCTAAGACTGGCCCTAACAGAGTCGTGATGGAGCTAAAGGTTGACCATGTGCCAATGGCGACTCCGCGTCGTGCGCCGCTGACCGATGCAGAGAGAATCGCCAAACTGCCGGGAACCATCAATGCGCCGCCGATGCCTTGTACCGCCCGCGCCGCGATCAGCACATCAATGTTGGGCGATAGACCGCAGGCCAGCGACGACAGGCTGAAAACGCCGATACCGATCATGAACACACGCTTGCGCCCATAATGATCGCCCAATGAGCCGCCCACCAGAATCAGCGATGCCAAAAACAACGCATAAGCATTGACAATCCAGAAAAGCTGCGTCCCGGTTACATTCAGTTCGCGCTGAATAGTCGGCAAAGCCACATTGAGCGCCGAACCGTCGATAAACGCCATACTCGAAGCGAGGATCGTTGCCAGTAATACCCATCGCTCAGTACCGACGGAAACATCAACATCAGAGGTTGGAGCCGTTCCCTGTGCAGTGGTCAAGAAAGTCCCTTTCGCTAGGCTGCATTAGTAACTAGATTCTAACCCTTCTCGCGTCCAAAACGCCACTGTCGTTACTTTGTCCGCAAGGCAAACGCATCAAATTTTACGCTGCCCTTGTATCCAAACATAATCAGGGATAAAAACTTATATTGGTTGCAGCGTTAGCATCGTTGCGGAATGCAGCAATTTTAGCGAACGATATTTTCCCTCAGGAGCAAAAATACCTTTGCAAAACCGATTTCATGTGACACTACCGATGACATTATCGATCTTTATGCTGCGATTGATGTTGCTAACGGGCGTGCTGTTGTCATTAGGCTTCCGACAAGCCGCCGAGACAGTCGCCACTGTAAACGACGATCCGATCTCCGTCACGGCGTTTCAACAGCGAGTCCGCTTCGCCCGTTGGGCAACCGCCCAGCAGTTAAGCCAGATTGTGCAGACTTATGGCGAAAAAGCCCTAACCGATCCCAGCAGTCCTTATAACACGCAATATAAGCTGCTGGCGGATCTACCCAGCTTTGGCAAGCAAGTGCTTGATAGCCTGATCACAGTGAAATTGGTGCAGCAGGAAGCCGCCCGACGTGGCATCAGCGTAACCGATGACGAAGTGCAGCAGCAGATCAACCTGTTTTTTGGTTACACACCGGATGCGACTCCAGTTCCGGCTGCACCGGGGCAACCGCCGCTTAACCCCACCGAAGTTGCCGACTCATTTCAGGCAAACCGCGATAATTACTTTGGACAGGCAGGCGTAACCGCCCACATGACGCAGGCTGATGTGCTGGCGACTTTTGCCGAGCAAGCGTTGCAAATCAAGCTGTATCAGGCGCTCACTGGCGATCTGCCTGCTCAGGTAGAACAGGTCAAAGTGCGGCATATTCTTATGGGGGCTGAAGATGCAGCGAACGGCTTGTTAGCGCAAATCAAAGGTGGTGCAAATTTTGCAGAGCTTGCTAAAGCCAATTCGCTGGATTCGACCAGTGCGGCGTTGGGGGGCGATCTCGGTTGGTCGTCAAAGGGAACATATGTTGCCGAACTCGATCAGGCTATCTGGACTGCCAAACCGGGCGACGTGCTTGGCCCGATCAAAACGAAGTTCGGCTTTCATCTGGTGCTGGTTGAAGGTCGGGAAATGCGGGTACTCACCCCCGCCGATCTCGCCCGCGCCCGTGAAGCGCTGTATCAACAGTTGATTGTGCAGATTCACGCTAGCGCTAAAATCCAGATTGTTGATAATTGGCAATCGTTCATCCCAGAAGAACCAACCTTGAAAGATCTAGGCTTGCCAGAGATTAAGTAGAGAATATAAGTAGCCACAATTGGCTGAATTTGCTACACTCTTTAATGTTCCGATAATAAAAATTTGAGCCGCATTCATGAACATTTTGAATGTGGCTTATGGTCAATACACTACACACTGCCAGCAATTTCCTAAATTTAGGAGTTTTTTGTAATGAGTCTTACTGAGTCGCAACGCACTAAGATTGCCAATTATGTTCGTCGTTATATTATCCGCTCCGCCGAGCGTCACGGCCTTGAAAATGGGTCGTTTCGTGCCAACGCCCGTTGGATGCACACGCTCAACACCTATCGAAATGTTGAATTGATTTTGGATGGTGAGCACGCCGCCCCCGAAACCCGCGCAGTCTGTGAAGCCGCGGCCCTGTTCCACGATGTCGATCATTACACTGTGCAAGAAGAGTACCATGCCATGCGTGGTGCAGAAACCGCAACCCGCTTTTTGACGAAGGAAGGCTACCCATCGGAATTCATCAGCCGAGTCGCCATTGCTGTGCGTGAACATGACCGTGATCTGGATGATGACATCCCGATTGAGGAGCAGGTTCAGCAGTTGGTGGACTCGCTCAATATGGACTCGCGGATGGTACTTGACGCGGACACACTTGATAAGATCGGTGTGAGCAACATTCTACAAGCCGTATCATCGATGGGCGGCACAAATCGCCGTCAGGTCAGTGAGATTGCCAGCGAGTTAACGGCAGGTTGGCCTTTGCAACGCGCTAAATTGTGGAAGGCCATGTTGACGACCAACACCGGACGAAAACTAGGTGAGCAACGTTTCGCGTTCTATGAAAATTTTCTGCGCGAGGTCGAAAGCGAGATTGTCATGCTCGACCCCTATCCAGATGTTACCGTGACCCCGGAGGTTGCGACGGTCTAGTAGGGCAAGCGACGGTCAACCGTCAGGGTCGCATACCTATTAGTGACTTGCAAAGCATTGTAACTCTCCTGTACTATGAGTTTAGGTTCAGGAGATATTATGCCTAGTATGCGTCGATCTATAATTTCGCCCCTCGTTGTGCTGAGTTTCCTAGTGCTGGCGGTGGTTGCTTGCAACTATCCTAGTGTTGTCCCCACGCCCACCGTGATCCCAACATTGGCGCAACTGCCCACGCTCACACCGACTGTGGAAGAAGCACCGACTCTCGCCCCAGTAGCGACGCTGGCAAATAATCGAGCAACCAGTACACCGTTGGTACTCTCTGGGACGTATCGCGCCCCTGTTGCGGGGCAACCTTCTGTCAGCGGCAACAATGGCTCCGATTCCGCAGCGCTAAACGCCAACGGGATCAGTGTGGCAGGTGCATTCTTGCAGGTTCCCCCCAGCGATACTGAAGCTGTACCCCTAGACTACGATACGAGTCGCACTGGTCGGCGCATCATCATCGATCAGAATGGCGGGCTGACGCTAGACGGTGTACCCTACAACGGCAATGGCAAACACGCCAAACAACGTTTTATGCAAGCGCGTTGGTCGCCCGATGGACGCTGGCTGGCTTACATTGTAGAAACGCCTGATGCAGAACGGGGTCAGCTTGGCTGGCAAGCCACTATCGATGACGGCGTATGGCTGCTCGATACATCGACCCCCAACTCGACTCCCCAATTTATCATGCGAAACGCCTACGATGCCCCATATGACAAACCACTGCGCGTCGCCTATAACATCAACTGGGCTTCCGACAATGACGCGATGTTGATCAGCGTCAAGCGCCCCGGCGGGACAGGCAGTATTCTAGTAGGCAAAGGAATCCACGCCGATGATGTGGCGAATGGCCTATTTACGGTGCTCCCTTACGTGAGCAGCGCATGGCAAGCCGACAGTCAAGGTTTTGTCGTAGCCACCGCACCGGGCAACGATCCGGCGAAAGTCGTGGTAATCGGACGCGACATTGGCAAGGTGACATTGATAGCGGATGGAGTCCCACTGCGGCTATGGATGCAAGATCCAACACGGCTGGCGGATGGTCGCTATGCTTTTCTTGCCAAGCCATCATCGTCAGGCAAGATCGAGGGTGACTCGTCAGGATTGGCGCTGTACGCGATGTGGCCCGATCAAACCCCGGCACAAGTTACGCCGTTGCTATCGGGCGAAGTGGTTTCGGCAGCTTGGAATCCCAACCGGACGGCGTTATTGGTTGTTTTACGCACGGCACAGGGCATACAGGCGAAGGTCATCGGCATCGACGGCAACATCACGGACTATACGACGCAGGCACGCGGATCAACGAGTGTTCATTGGGCGCGGTAAATGCAGGGTCGGGCAGGCCCGACCCCTACGCCGAGCCATATTGGCTCATATTAGGGACAAGTGCAAACGCGAAATTTGAATCTATTGTTTTATAATGAGCGATTTCTAAACTGTATCTAGAATCTGCAAGAGCCACGACCTTATATGACAACAAGAGCAAGGATTAGAGTAAACTGCATATTGTTCGTTATTGTCGCGATGATTCTAAGCGTTTGGTTCTTCTCTTCAGACCTGAAAATTCAACTTTTTGATTTACCAGCACTCGAAGCTGAAAAGCAATCCGTTGTACAAATAATTTCGATGACGAGCATGAATGATCGATTGTTTGAAGAGAGTCATTACCCCTTACGCAAAATTACATGGTGTTTGTGGGGATACGACGCTTGGACATACAAGAGTAGTCGAACTCGGTCAGAACTTGTAAATGCATTCGACCAATCATTCGTTAGTTGGAGCAAGATGTCCTCTCCAACCAAAGGAATAATTTATATTCGCGACTCTTTTTCTGTAGAGATTGAATGGAATGTTAGTGATGCAAACGCAGGCAATACCTATATTATTCGATTAAGCACCAACGATCCACCTGACCCGCGTTGTTCAATTTAGCAGAATTTTCGTAAATGGAAAAAGACATGGTTCATATTAACCCTACATGCAGAGTTGGTGTAGGACATTTCTAATGCCCATTAAATTTTCCATATATTTTGTAAGGGCGAGGTCTGCCTCGCCCGCTTGGTTGATCAAATCTGTATCCCTGAAAGCGTAGGATGAGGAGCCAATTACGAACGGCGGATAAGCATTGCTACGCCGATCCCGCCGATCAGGATTAGCCCTGCTAACGCCAACACGATCAGGCCACTGTTATTGGAAACGGTATCGATCAGGCTAGATCGGTTGGTGGGTGGTGCGCTGGTAGCCACAAGGCTGGCCTCATCAGTCGCGGCAGCATCGGCTGTATAGCCCTGCGCCAGACCGATAGCCAGTTTAAGTTGTGTACCTGCCTTCAACTCGACTTCAAGCTGACCCGGCGTGGTTAACCCATAGTCGGCGGGTGGAAGCGCCATCACCGTAAATGTCCCTGACGGGAGATCCGTGAAACACGACGGCGTATTGGCATTGGTTAGCAGCTTTCGCGTTTGATCCGAACCTTGCGAAAGATCGAGTTCGACATCCGGCAGCAGCTTATCCTCAGCATCTTGCCAATGGTTCGTATTCACATCATTGAACGCGGTGACACAGACTGAGGATTTGCCGTTAAGCGGAATCAAGGTTGCTGTCGGCGGAACAAGACTTTGAGCCGCCGTTGCCGTTGGTGGAACACTGGTCGGCGGCGTGGTAGGTCGTATAGTCAGGGTACTCGCCGCTGCGGGACTATCCGTCGCGCCTGCGGTGGATTCAGCAGGCGCGGTTGCGTTGGGATTAGGGGTAAAAGTCGCGGTGACAATGACCACCGTTACATTCGGTGGAAGGGTGGACTGTGGCGCAAGTTTGATAATTAGTTTTTTGCCCACGAAAAGAGTCGGCACATCGGGTGAAAGGTTGTTCAGTTTACGCAGTTCATCCACGCTAATTTTGTACGCGACGGCAATCCCAAATAAGGTATCGCCTTTGCGGACTTCGTGAATGATGCTGCCGTCGGGCTGCGGCGGCTGCGGGATCACCGGGGGGGTATCCTGCTGCGGTGGCAAAGCATGGACACGTACCACCTGTACTGCTGCAATCACGAAAGTGATCACAAAAATTGCCAGCAGTCCGGTAATAACCCGCTTGAACGTTAATCTCGCTGTGCCTAATCTCATCAGTTTATCAACGGTTCATCAAGTTCAGGGTGTGGCGGCCTGAGTCGCTTGCATGGTCGCGGCGGCTGATTCCGTTGCTGACTCGGTTCCAGCCTGTGTCGCTCCCTGAGTCGCCTGCCCGGTAGCGGACGGCGTGGCTAATGCTTCAACCGCCTGTAGCAGTCCATCGCGGTTGACTCTGAGCGTCCCCAACATCTGCTCAAAGATAGGCTGAACGCTGGGCCAACTCGCGGTAGGCGTTGTCAGATCGATAATCAGCACATGCGTTGGGTCAATCGCCAGAATCCAGATGTCGTCATCGGCAGTGGCAGGAGTAGCGGCTTGCGCCCCCTGCGCGGAATTGGCTACTTGATGGGTGTCGTGTAGCGCAAAACCCTTGTACGGGCCAGCTTGTACAGGCCGTGAATTGAGTGATGGCGTACCTTGAGGCTGCATTTTCCCCAGAAGTTTCAGGATTTCATCTGGCGAACTCGTAGCGGTGATGTCCTTGATTTTCAGTGCGTCGGTACGGCTCACGACCAACGCGAGACTGACCGGCAATGTTGTCGGCGCATTTGGGCTGCTAGCTGATTGGAAAAAGTAGGAGAAAGACGTGTTACTAGGGTTGGCGACTGGCGACCACTCCGAAGGGCGTTGCAATTCAATGAAGCCATCTGGGCTTTTCCACGACACAAATTGTACGCCAGCGCGTTTGCCTGCTCCCGGAGCGATATTCGTTGCCGTCAAGAGTAATGCACCCAGCGCTAACAACAGCACCACAAAAATCAGGGAGGACTGCTGAATGCGAACGACAACGGGCGATGAGGAAGTATTTGTCACGCGAGAATCCTTTCTTGCAGGATGTGAAGTTCAGCCTGAGCCGCGCAATGGCTTATTAGCCTAATTGGCCTAATTGATAAGGCAAAGTTATCGGGCGCATTGTACCACACACTTCACGGACTCTCATCAAGATGTGATGAGCCAAAGGTATCAAAATTGGGTGAAGCCGCCGTTGCCCCCTATCCCTTAATTCGGGTATTGAAGCGAATCGGCGGCGAGTTCGATAGGCGTGAGCTTATGGTCGAGCGTGAGACTGCAATCAATGTACAGCGCGTGCCATAGATGAAAGACCAACAGCGACCACACAGGCCACAGTTCATACTTATGCTCAACAATATGGCGATTTACGATGGCAGTGACACTTTCGGGCTGGAAGCAGCCCGCCGCCGCGACCCGTTCTGGCGCGAGATATGTTTCTACCAAAGGCCGCAGCACCGTTCGCAACCAATCCGAAGCGGGCGGGAAGAAGCCCCACTTGGGTCGCGTGAGTATCTCTTGCGGGATGAGATCGCTCACCGCGCTTTTGAGTACCGCTTTGAAGTCACCGCCGCGCAATTTGTAACTAAGGGGCAGACTCAAAGCGAGTTCAACCAACTTGTAATCCTCAAACGGCGAACGTGTTTCGATAGACATGGCCATCGACATTTTATCGACGCGCATATTGCTGTCTTCGGCAATCCACAGGTTCAGGCTGGTAAAAGCGATCCGATCTGCGAAGTGCCGAGTATGTGGTGCTTCCAGTAATGGGCGCAGTCGTGTACTGATCGAATCGAATGCCCGTGTCGCTAATGCTTGATCGTTGAGCAGCGACGGGAAACGCGGTAGGTCGATGATCTTCATCCATGTTAGGTAGCGCTTTACCGGATCGGTATCTCGCGATTTCGCGCCGAGGGAACGCCACCTGTCAAAACGCGCAGGCAAGTGATCCAGAATTGGCGTAATCGCTGTCTCGCGTAGTAAACGCGGGATCTGCAAATAGCGTTCAAGGACGCGATCTGCTTTATAGGTGGGATAGCCTGCAAACAATTCATCGCTGGCATCGCCACTCAGCAGGACAGGTACACCACACGTCCGCGCCAAGGCTGCCACATATGCTGTTTGGATAATGGCAGGCTGCGCGACGGGTTCGTCCATGGCGTGAACCAGATGCGGCAGCAAGTCGGCAAGCTGTGATCCCGTCTTGACTGTGATCGCATGATGATCCGTGCCAAGTCGCTGTGCCGCCAACGCCGCATAATGGGCATCTACGTTGAATTTGGTGTCGCCCTTGCTACCACTTTCAAAATCAAAACCGACGGTAAAAGTCTGTACTGGGCGGCCCAGCGCTCGACCCATTAAGGCTACGACTGCCGTTGAATCTACGCCGCCGCTCAGAAATGCGCCTAACGGAACATCGCTCATCAGCCGCATTTCGACACATTCGGTCAGCGTTTGCCGGACTTGCTGAACCGCCTCGGTGTAATCCAACTGTGAATCGGTGTCCATATGCGGTTGCCAGTAACGATCCTTCCGCAGTCCGTTCGCATCAATGGTCAGTAGTTCGCCGGGAGCTAGTTTGCTAATTCCGGCGAACATGGTCATCGGTGGCGGCGTGTAGCCAAGTGCCAGATAAAGCGGCAGCGCCTCAGGATTCACTGCCCGCCGCAGACCGGGCAACATAAACAACGCCTTGATCTCAGAGGCGAACAGGAAATTGTCGCCGGATTGTGTGTAATAAAGGGGCTTTTCGCCTAGCCTATCGCGAGCCAGTAATAGACGTTCTTCCGGCTGATCCCAGATGCCTAGCGCGAACATGCCGCGCAACCGTGCGATCACATCGCGCCCCCAGCTTTCATAGCCGTGTACGATGACTTCGGTATCGGTCCCGGTCGCAAAGTGATGGCCTTGAGCTTCCAGTTCAGCCCGCAAAGCGCGGTAGTTGTAGATCTCGCCATTGTAGACCACCGCGACACGGCGATCTTCGCTGAAAATGGGCTGTACCCCTGCCGCCAGATCGATGATCGCTAGCCGCCCTGCGCCGAAAGCTAACGGCCCCTCATGGTGAGTCCCATAGCCATCTGGCCCGCGATGGTCGAGGCACTGGGCCATCCGCTCGATCAACGCCGGATCGACACCCTGTCGGTTATATTGTCCAAAAATTCCGCACAAATAGTCACTTCATCTTTCCCGCGTAGGTAGGATAAACATGCTAAGTGTAAGGATATACCAGATCTTCAATAACCATAAATTCCTCGACTCTTAATCTTTTACGACCATAGGGGAATAGGTGGTTAGACATACCCAACACCAGAGTAGCAACACGAAAGTTTCTACACGCGACGGTAGGCTGAGTCTGTCAGGATAGACCCCGTACCGCTATAATAGACACATACTCTACTTACTGCTGAGGAAATGGGTCACAAAGTGGTGCCTTCGTCCTCGCTTGTACCCGCCAACGAT
>JBDTVG010000092.1:0-3639 GCA_040007395.1 Chloroflexota bacterium | reverse complement strand
CCCCTTGCTTTTAGTATAGCCGTTTCCTTTAACTCCTATCTGATCTGACCACTAGGAGCGAATACGAGATTGGTCGAGCGGCGGGAGAAGAAGCGAATTGTCTCAAGTGGGCGGCAGCGATTGGAAGTGACCGCCAATCGCTGGAGACGCCGGAAGACATTCGTGACAAGAAGGCACGCAAAGCCGACAGTAGTAAGATGATCAGGTAGGCCGTGATTTCAGCCGAGTCTCAAGGCGACTCCGAGCGGCTTGCTGGTCGCAGCACCCGGTTAGGCCGCAGCCTCCTGTTATCCGATATCTATCCCGCGCCAAGCACAAGAACACGGGCACGTAACCGAAGGCACCATTCGATAACCCTTAGTTTTCCATCGTGCCTTTTGTTGTCTGACAACGGCAAGCTACTCAACCCGCGATGGCTCACTCACACCAAGGGTTCCTACTTTGACTTCACACTCAAGTTACTGTTCCGACTATGACCAAACTCACGGCTACCTTCAAACAATAAAAAGTGCGCCGATAACCACCATCATCGCCCGAATTGGGTGACACCAACGCACTATGGACTCCAATACGCTATGATGCCTAATGGAGGCTCGTCGTAGAGTTCGGCTGGCAAACGCATTCATTCAATGTCTGCTTGAACCACGATCATCGTTCCATCCGTGACCTCCGATCGTGGGACAGGCGTAAGTGTTGAGCCAGATACGATAGCCAAAACTTGGTGATAGCCCTCAGTGGCTCGGCATCGAGATTTTTCCATCATGACTTATCGTGTACCGCTACCGATGGGTCGAGCGGCCTTGGTGTCACCGAGTCTCGCACACCCTGCCTCGCCAGCGAGATGCAGATAAGGTGCAATCACCAAATGCGAACATTTGCGAATGGTTTCATGGCGGCATCGTTGGAGGAAAATAGACCGAGAGTCGAGGCGGCTTTGCTATCTGATAACAGGGCACTCCACATCGAGACTAATCCAATCTGACTGAAGCAGGTTAGCCCAACTATCACCGATGGGTAAGCGCTTACGTCGGCACTAGCTGGGGCCGCCTTCGCCGCTATCGCGATCCCTCTGTTGGCTGTCGCCCTTGGCGCAGTCGCTCTCAAATACGGCACTCTGTTCGCCCAATGTGCCGCCGAAATCAAAGCCCACCTTAGTGAACAACAGCGCTGGGAGATCCTCACCGTCATCCGTACTGCTGTCGTTGCCGCCCAACAATCCGGACTGGCGGGCCTCATTGAGAACATCGGCAGAACTAAGAAAGCCTACGCCTTCAAGGTCATCCAAGACATACTTGACTCGCGGGGCATCCCCACTCACATCAGCGAAATCGACGCTCAGATCGAGGTCGCCGTTGCGACTGGCCTAGCCGAGCCGCTCAAGGAACTCAAGAACACCTTTGAAACCGCTGATTACGCTCCCGGTGTGGCTACCCTTAAACTTGTCAACGGACACCTCGACTCTGTACCGCTGGCGCTCGTTGACAAAGACACGGGCGCAGTGACCTCACAGTTCGACCCGCAAACCATCGTCGTCAGTCGGACGATGCTACCGGAGCGTCACCAAGGAGAGTAAGATGTTGGATAGCATCATGCGCCCGCTCGTTCTGGACAGGGTGATTGCCCTGCGCCAGAGCGAGCGGGATTTAAGTTTCAGCCAGATCGCCAAGGTCATCGCGATGGAATTCAACATCGGCGAGGAACAGGGCGCGACCAAAGACACCATGCAGGCCATGTACCGGAATTGGCAACTCAGGAGCGATCTGGCGGCTCCTGAGTATTTCGATCCCATCCTGCGCGATGTCTACCAAAAAGTGAACATTGGGCGCATCATTCAGAAGATTAGCGGCAAAAATCCCTTGAATACGGTTATGTTGTCAGACAATATAAAAGACATTGAGGCCGACCCCGATACTGATCCGACCCCGGACGAGAGCGGCATCACCGACCTGTACCGCAAGTATTTCGGCGATAGTTGGGAGTATGCGCCCGACAAAGACTACCCGCTGTACTCGCCTAATCATCGCGACATTCGCACCGTCGTGGCAGTCGGCGACCTTCACGGGATGCCTGCGCCTGACTTGGGCCAACTCATCCAATTACAGGAGCCGGACATGATCGTGTTCGGCGGCGACAGCGTGAACAACAAGCAGGCCAGTCACCACAACGACGAGCAGGTGCAGTCGGTCTTTGCGGCTGACTTCTCGCCGGATAAGCCCATGCCGTCGCCCCGGATGATCACCGAGGAGATCGCGGCAGTGCGGGCGCTCATCCAATGGTTGATTGACAACACCAACGCGATGATCGTCATCATGCGCGGCACCCACGATAACTGGATCTGGCGCATGTTGACGGGCCTTCTGCCCGTCTGGGCGCGAGCGTACTTCGCCGACATTCTGGACGTGCTGATTTTCGGCCTGCCCAAAGATCGGGTCGTGCTATCCAATCAAGTCTGGACATACCATTACCCCAACGGCTCCGAGGAGTTGTTCGGCGAAACCAAATACCTGCTCGTGCTGGGCGATGCGGTGTTGAGCCACATGAATTTCACGAGCGTCATTCCGGGCGGGGCCGTGCGAAAACTGTCTGACCGCATGGCGCAACTTTATAAGCCGCTGGGCATCGCTGACCCGGTGCTGCTGGTGCAGTTTCACGGGCATAAAGTCTGCAACTACGATGACCGGGCGGGCCATCGGACGTGCATCGAGCCGGGAATGGGCGGCTGCGCCCAAACCGAGGACTACAAGGTAGACTACAACGCCTCGTGGACGCTGGGCGCATATGGCTTCGTGCGCTTCGATCAGGAGTTGCGCGAGGGCGAGTGGCATACCGACCTGTCGAGCGTGCGGGTGATTAGACCGAGGCGCGAGCTAGGAAACCCTTGAATTGAGTCTCCTAAGCATCTAATTTGAACAGACTACACCTGCTGGTATGGTCTAGCGCTCTGATTGAAACAGGGGCCTTGTAGCCCCGTTTTATTAAAAATGATCTTTCTATTTCAAAACCAAAATATAGACTCAGGTTGGAAAATCCACAAGGTGTTTGTGCGAAGTTAGCGCACAATAGCCGATCTTTTATGCTTCGATTATGGACTCATAAATCTATCGGAAAGCCGAAGTCGCTGCTGAAGGCGGATTTCAGGGTAATCCCCAAAATGTTCTTGAAAAATTGAGCTGGCTCTTTAATTTTATTCTCTGTTGGTGAGGGGTATGCCACAAATGCTGCCCTGTCCTGACAAAGCTCAGGAAAGCAAAACGGCAGTTCTCTTCATATCAGTCTTTATAGTTGACCAGCCCAATCTTAGAGGTCTAATGGAGCCGTTAAACCTCAAAGATTGCATTCAATGTGCAACTTAGAAAAGCTGTGACACTATTAAGAAACGACTGGCATCATTTTGAATGTATAGTTTCAAATATATGGAGTGTACGCTTAAGGGAGTATTTTATAATATTGGTCGAAGCGGTACGAGCGTCCGGACTACGACCAGGCAGCTACAGGCCACAATTTGTCGGGCATGAGCCGAAGGGCACACATCTGTTAGGAGTGCTAGTCAACAGCGAAGCCCAAGATGTCGAGATTAAAGAGCATTGGCTCATGTTAAAGCAAGGTGCAAAAGGGTACACTGAAGGAATTGTAAAGGCG
>JBDTVG010000091.1:0-20014 GCA_040007395.1 Chloroflexota bacterium | reverse complement strand
TCATGGCCTCACTGTTGGCGCTGGCTTGTCTTAATCTTAACTAGCAATCAGGGTAAATTGTCTCCAAATATTGAACCCTTTTCACAGTTTAATGTCCACAAACAATTCTTACGATAAGCCAAACTTTTGCCACTTTTAATCGAGGATTTGTCGTTAAGCAGCCTGTACCGGAATGCGATAGACGATCTGTTCCCTACGATTGGTTACATAAGAGGTAGACCACAGGATCGCCGCGACCATCAGCATTGGAGCCACGCTGAACAGGAACGGGTTGGCAACCGCATAATGGGCGATCACCTCTAACATTGCAGTGAACGCCTGTGCAATTGTATTGAGCAACCACACCAAGCGCTGAACCAACATATTCAGGGCATCGGGGTCGCTTAGCCAACGCTGCACAACAATCAACGTAGCGATGACACCCGGCAGCACGACACATACTGCGAGGAGCAGCCCCACCACGGCGCGTAGATCAGTCCGATGATAAACAGGCTGCGGCGCGGGTCTGGTGGAAAGCGAGGCCATCAGCATTGCCGCGAAGGTAGGCGGCGCTTGCAACATAGGCTCATTGGCGAGAAGGCGATCCACCTTCTGCATATTTTCCCATAATTGGCTAGCTTGCCGGGACTCAGCCAGATGTGCATACAACGACTCTTGCGTCGTATCCGAAAGCTGGCTGTCCAGAGCCATGTTCATATCACGGCGGGCATCTTGCTGGGAATACTGTTTGTTATATGCCATTGCAATCATGCTCCCTCTAAGGCAAATCGAAACGTGGGGCTTTGTTCAGCGCCACCCATTTTTTCGGCAAGCGCCTGTCGCGCCCGGAATAGGCGACTCTTTACGGCGCTTTCGGTAGTTTCTAAAACTTCGGCAATTTCGGTATAAGATAAATCATACCAGTAACGCAGCACGACTGCTGCGCGATAATCGGGGGGCAGTTCATCCAGCATACTTTGTATAGCTGCACCACGTTCGTTAGAGATCACTGCGTCTTCTGGCTCAGGCTCGGTACTGTTGAGCGCCGGATGTGCTGGCAGCGGCTCCTCGATAGAGAGCCATGTCAGACGACGTTTCCGTAGTCGATCAATGCAATGGTTCGACGCAATAGACAGTAACCATGTGCGGAAAGGACGATCCGCATCATAACGTGCCAAATGGGAATATGCCCGTAAGAATGTTTCCTGAGCAGCGTCTTCGGCTTCGCCACGCTCGCCCAACATCCGGTAGGCCAGGTTATAGACCGCGTGCTGGTGCAGTTGCACCAGTTCGCCGAATGCCTGCTGGTCTCCGGCGAGGGCCTGCTCGACCCACAACCGATCCGATTCTAGCACCAACGTTGTACGCTCCACTCGTTGAATGACCCACTCACTTAATTATATACGCAGTCGCCCCCAAAGGGTTGCAGGAACTTCAAAGCCTTTGAAACGCACTTGATCAGAACTACATAATCGCCCTCGTGTTATAGCCAAGTTATAATTCGGTACGCTAAAGTGTATTTGCATTCAGATCGACTTTCTATAGGGAAAACATTTACATGGCTGACGACCACAAAATGAAACTGCTTGACTCAATGCGCGAACAAAGCCGTCAGGGAGGCGGTTCAGAGCGCGTTGAACGTCAACACAAGACTGGCAAACTCACCGCCCGTGAACGGCTCGACCTGCTGCTTGATCCGGGCAGCTTTCGCGAGATGGACGCATTTGTTGTACAACGCGCCCGCGATTTTGGGATGGATCGACCTGAAAATCAGTATATGGGGGATAGTGTTGTTACTGGCTGGGGAACTATCGATGGGCGGCTGATCTACGTTTTTTCGCAAGACTTCACAGTGATGGGCGGTTCTTTATCCGAAGTCCATGCCGAAAAGATCGTCAAGATACAGGAAATGGCGATGAAGGTCGGCGCACCGATTATCGGCTTGAACGACAGCGGCGGCGCACGAATTCAGGAAGGGGTCGTGAGTCTAGGCGGCTATGCAGATATTTTTCTGCGTAACACCCTTGCCAGCGGCGTGATCCCGCAGATCAGCGCGATTATGGGGCCTTGCGCGGGCGGTGCGGTCTATAGTCCTGCCCTGACCGACTTTATCTTTATGGTCAAGAACACGTCCTATATGTTCGTGACTGGGCCAGATGTCGTAAAAACGGTGACTCAGGAAGATGTATCTTTCGAGGATCTGGGCGGTGCATCGGTGCATAGTGCCATCAGCGGTGTGTGCCATGTGGCGACGGATAGCGAAGCCGACTGCTTGTTCCTTCTACGGGAATTATTAAGCTATCTTCCCCAGAATAACATGGAAGATCCGCCAGTCGTGAAATCGAAGGATGATCCACTTCGCACGGATTCACGGTTGGATACATTGATTCCCGATAATCCGAATAAACCCTACGACATCAAAGAAGTGATCCGCATGGTGGTCGATGATGCACGCTTTTTCGAGATTCATGAGCATTACGCCGCCAATATTGTGGTGGGGTTTGCACGGCTAGGCGGACACAGTGTCGGCATTGTCGCTAATCAGCCCGCTGTGCTAGCGGGGGTACTGGATATTGATGCCAGCGAAAAAGCTTCACGGTTCATTCGCTTCTGCGATTGCTTCAATATTCCGATTATCACTTTTGAAGATGTGCCGGGCTTTATGCCGGGGACTCATCAGGAACACGCCGGCATTATTCGGTCTGGCGCAAAACTGCTCTATGCTTATTGTGAAGCGACGGTCCCCAAGCTCACCGTGATTACCCGTAAGGCTTACGGTGGAGCATACGACGTGATGAGCAGCAAACACATTCGGGGCGATCTGAATTTGGCGTGGCCTACTGCCGAGATCGCGGTTATGGGGCCGGAGGGTGCGGTCAATATCATCTTCCGCCGTGAGCTTGCCGAGGCCGAAGATCCAATCGCTCGCAAAGCAGAATTGGTCGCGCTGTACCGTGAGAAGTTTGCCAACCCGTATGTGGCGGCCTCACGCGGTTATATCGATGACGTGATTATGCCGTCGGAGACGCGCCCACGCCTGATCAATGCGTTGGAGATGTTGCAGAACAAACGCGACAGCAATCCGCCGAAGAAACACGGCAATATCCCGCTCTAGAGGTATGCCACATGAAGCTACAAAACAAAGGGATTTATCATGACCAATCGTGACCCGCAGCAAATCACGAAAGTTCTTATCGCTAACCGAGGCGAGATCGCCGTGCGGGTGATTCGTGCCTGCCGCGAACTCGGTATTCGCACGGTGGCGGTTTATAGCGATGCAGATCGTGCCGCCTTACATGTTCGCTACGCCGACGAAGCCTATCATATTGGGCCGCCACCACCCCGCGAAAGCTACCTTGTTATCGACAAACTGATCGATGTGGCACGCCGATCAGGAGCCGATGCGATTCATCCCGGTTACGGGTTTCTCTCCGAACGGGAAGCGTTCTCGCAAGCGTGTTTGGATGAGGGAATCACCTTTATCGGGCCGCGCCCCTACGCCATCCGAACCATGGGCGATAAACAATCCGCCCGCGAAACCGTCAAGAAAGCAGGCGTACCGATTGTCCCCGGTACAGAACCCGGCCTGACCGATGATGAGATCGTCAACGCGGCAAATAGCTTCGTTGGGTATCCGCTGTTGGTTAAAGCGGCGGCGGGCGGCGGTGGCAAAGGAATGCGTATTGTCCGCGAACCGGGAGAATTACACAGTGCGCTCGCAGCGGCGCACCGTGAGGCCGAGAGCGCTTTTGGCGACGGAACCGTCTATCTAGAACGACTGGTAGAAGGCGCACGCCACATTGAGTTTCAGATTTTGGCGGATATGCACGGCAACACGATCCATTTAGGCGAACGCGAGTGCAGCATTCAACGCCGCCATCAGAAACTAGTCGAAGAATCGCCTAGCCCATTTATGGATGACGATCTGCGGAAGCGGATGGGCGATATGGCGGTGAAAGCGGCGCAGGCTGTCGATTACCTGAACGCCGGAACGATTGAATGTCTGGTGGATAAGGACAAGAACTTCTATTTTCTTGAAATGAACACACGCCTTCAGGTCGAACATGCCGTCACAGAACTGGTAACGGGCGTAGATCTGGTCAAGGAACAGATCCGTATCGCACGCGGGCGACCTATGGGGCCGACGCAAAAAAGCATCAAACTGAACGGTCATGCTATCGAATGCCGTATCAATGCCGAAGATCCCTACAATAACTTCCTGCCGTCGACGGGACAGATCACCGTCCACCTTGCGCCGACTGGCCCCGGTGTCCGGCTGGACAGTGGCATTTATGCCGGCTACGAAGTCACGCCCTACTATGACTCAATGCTTGCCAAGCTGGTTGCATGGGGCGCAACCAGAGGCGAAGCGATCCGCCGCATGTCACGCGCCCTCGATGAATACAGAATCATGGGACTCAAAACGAACTTGCCATTTCATCAGAAATTGGTAGACAGCCATCACTTCATTTCGGGCAAATTCGATACCAGTTTCGTGGAACGTTACTTCAATCCGGCGGTAGACGAGGCCAAACTGAAAAATGAAGAAGCCGCTATTTTGGCGACTTTGGTAGCTCACCAGCAGCGACAAAAGGCGGCACAGATTATCGGGCCAAACGAGCGTGATACCTCAAACTGGAAGTGGACAGGCCGTTACGAACGGATGCACCGCTGAGAAAACCGGGCGCGTGCAGAAGTCTTGCTCTAAGCCGACTCTCCTTAATACGTATTAAGGAGAGTCGACATTTTTCATGCCCACATTGGGCAAAGCTAATGATGCCGATTTTTTACAAGACGCTCGATTACAACTGTACTATAATGACTCTGTTCTGGCCTCACCAATGTTGACCTGAACTTCCAACATCGCAACGATTAATGGAGCCATCACAATGGGGCAAATCTATCGCCTCAAATTCAAACCGCCGCCAGCGCTCCAGCAGGATGTAAAATCTTTCTGGTTTCTGGACGAAGCTCAGGAAGTTTATAACCTCAACGAGATTATTCCCGATTCGTATCGCGAGTTGATTATCAGCTTGGGTGCGCCGATTATGGTGGAGACAGAAAGCGGCGCACTCTTTGAGCTTCCGCGTGTCTATCTCAGCCCATTGCACAAACGTCCGCAAAAATTTCGGACGACAGGTTTTTCTCAGATAGTGGCAGTCAGCCTGTATCCTTGGGCAACGCTTGCTCTTTTGGATCAAGGGGCGACAACGGTTGAAAACGACTATATCGTGTTGGAAAGCAGTTGGCAGAACTTCGCTGCCTCACTCGGTAGAACAGTTGCTCGATCCGGCTATCAGGAAGCGATTGCGCAGTTACAGCAATTTGTGTGTGACCAGTGGCATGAAGCGCCCCGCGATTTGCCATCGATGCGAACGATAGGCCAGCTTATCTACACCCGTCGTGGACAGTTGACCATGACTGAACTCGCGGCACAGTGTACGCTTTCGTCGAGCCAGTTTGAACGGCGCTTCAAGCACTTTACGAGTTTGACCCCCAAAGCCTACGCACGCTTGGTTCGCTTCGAGTCGATCCGAAATGCTTTGTTGCTGAACCCCTCCTCTAATCTAGCTGGTCTGGCGCAAGAGTACGGTTACACCGATCAGGCGCACTTCAACCACGACTTTAAGGCATTTGCCGCCCAGACACCGGGGAGCTTTGCGGCTAGTGCAAAGTTGTTTAGCGCCGAGCAGCGACTCGCCGATTTTCTACAATACGCCTAGTTCATTTACCTCTAAAATCCGTGTGTATGACCGCCACGAAAAGGATATTACACATGGCTACGTCTATTTCTCAGCCCGACGGTGCAGCACAAGGCTTGCAGCGTAAGGCATTTATCTTCATTGTTCTCACGGGGTTTCTATCGTCAATCGGCTTCGGCATCATCCTGCCGGTTGCGCCATTCCTTGTCACTCGTTATGTCAGCGATCCTGCCAGTGTCGGAAGTACACTGGGCTGGCTCAGTTCTGTCTACGCGATCTGCGCCTTTATCGCGGCACCCGCCCTCGGTGCGCTCAGTGATCGTTTTGGTCGCCGCCCCATTCTGCTGATTTGTTTGTTCGGTTCGGCAGTGGGCTACCTTTGCTTTGGCCTTGGTGGGGCCTTATGGATGCTATTTTTAGGTCGCATTATTGATGGCCTGACGGGTGGTAATCAGGGGGTTCTATTCGCCTATATTGCCGACCTTGTACCACCCAAGGAGCGTGGCAAATACTTCGGGATGATCGGGGCTGTGTTCGGGATCGGCTTCATTGCGGGGCCAGTCCTCGGTGCCTTGATGGCGAAGTTAAGCTATCAGGCTCCTTTCTATTTCGCGGCGGCTGTCACATTTGCCAACGTGATCTGGGGGTTGTTCTTCATGCCCGAAAGTTTGGCAAAATCTCAGCGAGTCGAACGGGTGTCACTGGGGGAGCTTAACCCTTTCAGCATCTTGCGCGGCGTTTTTGCCATTCCACAGCTTCGCTGGCTGCTCATCGCAATTTTCCTGTATAGTTTGCCATTCGCAGCGCTACAGGTCAACTTGAGCCTTTTCGCCAGAGATAGTCTTCACTGGGATGCAGATGCTATTGGCATTATCTTCGCCATCATTGGTATCACCGATATTTTTGTGCAGGGGCTGCTGCTGCAATGGCTGCTTCAGCGCTTCAGCGAAGCACAAATTGCCATCGCTGGCTTGTGTTGCGAACTGGCAGGCTATCTGCTCATCGCTTCCGTCGTGCTCTTTCATACCCCTGTACCGCTGTATCTGGGGACAGTGATCTTTGCAATAGGCGATGGTTTGTTGGGGCCTTCGCTCAGCGCCTTGCTATCCCGTTCGGCTGACGAACGTTCGCAAGGAACTGTGCAGGGCGGCAGTCAATCTGTACAGTCTATCGCCCGTATTGCGGGGCCGTTGCTAGGCGGTGTCCTATACGATGGGCTGGGCTATGCCGCCCCTTATATAGCAGGTGCAGGAATCGTCGGTCTGGCAATATTAGCGGTGATTGTGGCACTTGTGGCACTACCTCGCAGTGCGACACACGGCGCAATCGAAGACTTGCCTGCATCATCCGTTTAGCGGAATCAATAGAAGGGAAATGCAGGGTCGGGCTTGCCCGACCCCTACGAAATATGGATGAGTGTAGGAACGAGGCAGGCCTCGCCCACTCGTTGACAATGAATTGGTTACGGCATAATCGTGAACAAAGTCCCGTCGCCGCGACCAAAGACTTCGGGGAAATAGAACTCGTTACCATTGGCGGGGATAACCTTATAGGTTCCCGCCGATGAAGCGCGAATCTGGTACACATAGCGATACGTGCCGCGTGGCAGATACGTCGCCGATAGCACGATCTTTTCGGTGCGGAGTTCGGTATTGCTGAACCACCACCAGCCCCAGCCGCCCCGATATGGATCGATACTACTCAATTGAGGGGTTTGCCCGATTTGGGTGGTGGTTTGTAGTGAGGTATCGACGAGTTCCGCGCCTGCCGGGATTGGGTCTTCGATGTTCACATAGTACAGATCGCTAGCCGCCGTGATCTCTAGCGCCACATTGATTGTGTCGCCAACCTTTGCGCCTGTGACCACCTTGTTATCGATAGTGTAAGTGCGCGTCAGGCCGATGCCACGATTGGTCGGTTTGATCAACTCAACAGGCTGATTCACATGCAGCGATGCCGTGTAGTACAGCGATCCCGGCCCATCGCCGTGATCGAAGGTCACACGGTTGGCCTGATCGCGCAGCATGTCGGCAACAGAAATCTGCAAAGTCTTGGTGTCGCGCAGGGTATCGGCGTTGGCTTTGCCGTCGCCCACTGCCTTGTCGTTAAGTTTGATGGTGTAGCTGTAGTCGGCTTTGAGTTCACCACTGGTATCCATCCAGTCCGTCAGCGCCATGACCGCCCACGCGGTTTCCTGCGTCGTTTCCCACGCATCGCCACGCCGTGCGACCATCAACCAGCGCACGACATTCGGCAGCAGTTCGCTCTTGGGGGTGAGATCTACTAGGGTCTTGAGGACAATAGCCGTCGTGCGGGTGTTACTATCCCAGTTCCACCAATCGGTTTCCTTTTCTTCCCAATGGGTTCCAGTGGCAGAGACAATCGCCGCCGATTGCAGATCGGAGAGCAGCGTGTCGATCTTCTGTTGGTCGCCGGCGGCCTCGTGATAGGCTTGGGCAAGGAAGGCTCGCGCAAACAGGTGCATCTTCTCGCGGCGCTGATACAAGCTGTCGAGAATACCCATATTAGGCGTTTGCGCCCGCACCAACACATACTGCGTGAAAGCGATTTGGTTCATCTCATAGAACGAAGTGTTATCGTCGGCAGGATGGGCTGTCGTCAGCAGGAACGAGATCGCCCGCCGCAGCATATCATTGTCTACTGGCAGATCGGAGGCTTTGGCTTCGACCAAACCCAGCAGCGCATAAGTAGTCGTTAACGGATTGCTCTGATCCTGTGGGAACCAACCCCACCCGCCGTCAGGATGCTGCTCACGTTGCAGCCGCGCTACGGCATAGTTGACTGCCGACTCAAGGTTGGCGCGTAGTTCAGGCTTATCCAGACCGAGCTTTTGCAGCGCCCGGAAAGTGATGATGTTGGGCAGGAACTTCGAGACGGTCTGTTCAATGCACTGATATGGATAGTTACGCAGATAATCTAGCCCATCGAGCGTAGTCGCAGCAAGCGAGGGCTGCACCTTGAGAGTCAGTTCGCCCGTTGGAGCGAGCGTTGCGTTGGGCAGCAGCACGGCTTCGGTACGCGATCCGGGCTGGGTCAACACACCTGCTGTTGATACATAGTCGGGCGCGAGGTAGCGGTACACAGGCAGCAACCGCTGATCGCCCAAGCCAACGGCGGGTTTGCTGGCATCGCTAAATTGACCGCTGATGGCGGTAAACGTCAGATCGACATTCTCGACATCCATGACCGTCGCCAGCCATGTTACGCGAGTGCGTCCGGCCTTCGGGATGCTGACCGTTTGCTTCTGCGCTCCGTCTTTTAGTGTGACCCCTTTGGCATCCAGCGACACATCTACCGATAGGTCTTGATCGCTGTTGTTATTGACGACGACTGCCAATTCGGACTCATCACCGACCACGAAAAATCGTGGGGTAGAAGGCCGTACCAACAGCGGCTTAGTCGAAACGATGTCAAAGGTTGCATCGCCTACATAGGTTTTCTGCGAAATGGCACGCGCGTTCAGTCGCCATGTCGTCAGGTTATCGGGCAAGGTTACATCAATACTGGCACGCCCATCGGCTCCACTGACTAGATCGGGCTTCCACAGCGGCGTATCGACAAAGTTAGTGCGCGGGGCGGGCGCTTGGGCTGATTGATCCGCATCCTTGTCACGGCGCAGACCATCGGTAACGGCTGGTGCAGGCGCATTGGTTGCCGACTCGGAGGCATTGGCTCCGTCTGCTTTAGCCAGCGGTGGTGCGGCAGGTTGCAAAATACCGAAAGCTTTTGCGGCACGGAAGATCTCTAACTGTATATCTTTTTCGGTCAGGTCATCGATCAGCTTACTGAGGGGCGAACTGGTCAAGATCGACAGGCCACGCGGACTCCAGAAGAAGTCGAAGATCTTGGCGCTGTTGTCTGTGCCTACCGATAGATTCGCCAGATCGGAGAGGCTTAGGCCAACCTCGGCGGCAACGGGTTCTCCGGTGAGATCGGTAATCAGCAGATCGAACTTGACGGTATCGCCCGGTTTGGCAACCTTGGTCGAGGGCGTGATCTGGATCTTCAACTGCTGCGGCACACTGACAGGCAGATTGATCACGCCATAGCGCAGTTCGGGAGTCACATCTTTGTCGCCGCTTCCCCGCATGATCGCTACCGCGACATACACATTCGGCGCATGGATAACTTCCAGCGGTAGGTTATAGGTTAGGCTGCCCGTGATCGTCACAATCTCGGATTTCATGATCCCAGCGCGTTCGACTGTGATCAGCGCTTGCACAGGTTCGGGAAACGGCGAGGGGATCAGGATGCTCGCCGTATCGCCGGGAGCGTACTGTTTCTTGTCCGCAATGAGCGTGACACCCTTGTTATCGCGATTCCAAGGCACATAATCGGGGCCGGACACCCAGACATTCGTGGTAGTTCGGGCAATCCGTTCGCCAGAGTCGCGGGTCGTGGCTTCGACTTCATACTGACCCGACTTGGGCGGCGTAAAGGAAAACGTCGCTTTGCCCTTGTCATCAGTCGTGACTTTACCATCGGTCAGCGGGATCGACTGCTGCGACCATTGCAGGCTGGTTGTGTCTTGCTGCCAACGTTTTTCGGCAACCTTGAGCGTGATGGCCTGATTCGGTTGGGGGACACTCGCCCAGTCTACGGCAATGATCTTGATCTCGCTCGGTTTGCCAGCCTGCCCAACATAAGCAGTGGGTTGCAGCCCAATATATACTTTCGCCGGATGCACTCGCACCGTCGTGCGGCCTGAGATCGCCTGATTGCTCACATCGGTCACAGTGGCTTCAATCGTGAAGTCTTGCAGCGATGTTTTGCCAGCGAGATCGGCGGGCAGTTCGATAACAAAGTGGCCTTTGTCGTCAAGTTTGCCTGTGCCGCTGCCTACCTGCCGATTGTAAACGTAGTCATCACCGTAGTAGTTCACCGATGAGAAATCATAGTTACCATCGCCTGTGTAGTTAAAGAAACCTTGATTGGCGATAGCATTCCATGTCACGTTTGCACCGGACACTGCGCCACCAAAGAAAAATGACGAGTCGATGTTAACCTTAATCGTGTCTCCGGCGACGACTTCGGGTGCATCAGCTTTGGCGTTCACGATGAATTCCGGCGGGCGGAACTCCGCTATTTGAAAGCCGAGGTAAAACTGTTGACCGTTATAGTCAACCCGCAGTCCATAAGCACCAACGGCTGCATCGGCGGGCGGCTCATATTTGCCGTTAAACGCCGCATAATTATTGAGCGTCACCTGCTGCTTGGAGATTTCTTTGCCCTGCGGATCGGTCACAGTGACTTGCGCCGTTGCGTTAGCAGGCACGCCAAAAGTTACATCGTCTTTATTGCGGACAATCCCTCGGAAATAGACTGGATGACCGGGACGATAGACTGGCTGGTCGGTGTACAGATAGACAACATCATGGCGCGGCTGGAAGTCCGGCTGCACTTTGAAGTCGTAAGGCTGGAAGTTGTTCATCCATTGCGACGAGCCAAAGCTGAACACGCCATCGCCCGTTACGACAGCGATAAATGGCTGCTGCTGATTCGCTTGAGCAAATTGATCTTTGACAGTTGGCGTGCGGAACAGCCCGTTCGCGTCCGTTGTACCGCTGCCAACAGACTGTTTCGTGCGGGTATAAAGATCGACCTTTGCGCCTTTGATGGGTTGCCCACTCTTGAGATCTGTCACCCAGACTAATGCTTCATCGGGGCCAATCTTGAAGGTCAACGCTGCCGTCGCTACCACTACGATTCGCTTGAGTGGCTGCTGCTGCGGATTGGAGATTTCTGGCGCGGTCAAATCGAGGTAGTACGCGCCGGGGGCAAGTTTGCCGCCGTTGTCGCCCGCCAATTTGAGGTCTGCTACAGCGCGTTCGTTGGGTTTGGCCTGAAGCTTCTGTGTCCAACTGCGCGTGATATGTGCTGGCGAGTAGTTATAAATGTTGAAGTTGCCATACTCGTCGAGTATGCCAAGCAGTTCAGGCAGTTCAAGCGCACTGAGTCGTGCGTCTATCTGCGAGATATTTACCCCTGCTGCGAGTATGCTTGTATCGGGGCGGTAAGCGCTAGTGAGTGCGAATACATCTCGCGTAGCAACTCCCAAACTGGGCAGGGCATCCATTGTGCTGAATGTGATCTTGACGGGATCTTTGATCGTGTTGCCGTAGGGATCAGCAATTCCAGCATCAAGTGTGACAGTGTACGTCGTAGCGGGCAGCGATTGGAAGTTGATATACAGGGTATTGCCGCCGGGATTGATGCTCAAATTATCCGGCTTGGGATCGACATGCACTTTGTCTACCAGCGACTTTGGATCGATGGGCGCACTGAAAATGACATTCATGCCGCCACCCGGTTCAACCTTGTCACCGTTCTTGGGTACGCTATCGATCACTGCTGGATAGGGTACTGTCATGAAAGTGGCTGTAGTCGGGTTGGTCAGTGTGGCAGTACCGCTGGCACTTTTGGCGCTCGCCAGCACCGTAATCTGATACTGCGTTCCAAGTGCCAATGGTGACGATGCCTTGAAGTTTAAGGTCGCGCCGTTATTGTCAAAACTGACGATCCCAGCAACGGTTGCTCCGTTAGCGGCATTGCGTACCGCGAACGCCTCTTGGGTGCTTGCCGAGTCCATTGGTTGATTGAAAACGACACTAATCGGGGTATCCAGCGGCACAAGAGTCAGGCCGGGATTAGGATTGATGGTCTGCAATTGTGGCGCAACCGTCGTGAACTGCCATGTATACGGCTTCTCAAGTGGATTGCCATCATTATCCTTGAGATCGCCGCTAATAGTGGCGGTATAAGCAGTTCCGCCTGCTAACGCTTTGCTAGGCCGGAACACATAGATCGCTGTGCCAACCCACTCGCCTTTGCCCTCAACCGCAGGCGATAGGGTAAGCGGTTGTGGCAGCGTCGATTGGTCGCCAGTCGTGACCAGTGGCACAACCGGACGGTTGAATACAACCGTGATGGTCGCCCCTGCCTCGACATTAGGCGCATTGGCGGCGGGTACGACCTGACTCACTGCCAAATTGCCCGTGACCACGAAGGCCAGCTTGTACGGATCGTCAAGGGCTACATTCGATTTCGATTTTGCACCCATGCCAACCGTCAAGGCGTAGGTTTGTCCACGCTGAAGCGGCGCAGTAGGCGTAAAGACTAACGTGCTGTCGTCAGTCCAAGTGAACTTGCCATCCACCTTCGGATCGATCACAAACGATGCTTCGACGCTGGCACGATCCATCGCCTGATCGAAGATCAATTGGATCGCAGCGTTTGGTCCGACAACCTCTCGCTCTGCCGGGGTTGACGAGATCACACGCGGCGCGGAAAGGGCGTTACTCTGACCCTGCGTGCGGCGGGCGCTGGTAAAGATTAACGCTGCTAATAACGCCAGAAGAATCGTCTGTCGCCAAAAACGTTTCATGTTTCACTCCTGAAAAAGCCATTACAAGTATTCATATGCAGTAAGACGTTCACCGACGCAAGCAAGTTCCATAAGCTAATTTGAATTTGTTTGGGATTGCTTCTAGTCTATGCTCGTCTTGAGCAGAATAAAAAGCAAATCCCAACCCAAAGCAATGAACTCGCTAGGTGATAGTGCGATTGGCGAGTCGTGTCCTCAAGGCAATATTTGTTGTAGTGTGTGGAACGAGGTGGATTATGACTACTAGCCCAGCGACACTCGAACAGGTTTTAGTACAAGCACAATTGCTTTCACCCCTTGACAAGGTTCGATTAGTCGAGCGACTATCTTCTAGCATTGAGCGTGAGATGGAAGTCCTTGCGACGGCAGAAACAGAGGCAATACGTATCCGTGAGTGGCAAGCTACAATCGAGCGTACTGCCAGAGCACTCGCGAATGATCCGATTGAGTGTCCTGCGCAAGGTGACTATGAACAGCGGGACTCGATCTTGTGAGCTTCTACGTGTGTTCTTGATAACCCATTTACAACAGTAGCCATATATAGCTTGCAATCCCATATATGGCACGTTTGAAGTTGCCTAGAATGCCAGACTAGCAGACAGGTTTCTTCGCACCCTTGTATTTACGGGGGCCATAATTATCGACGATATAACGATTCTCGCGTGACAAAATTGTGTTGTCGCCAGAGAGCAGCGCGCGATACAGTTCGATAAAGCCATTGGGCTTGATCAGAAACATGTGTACGCCTGCCTCGAACGCTTCGTCGATAAGCTGGGTGTGATCGTGCATAGTCGCCATGACCAACATCATGTCTGGGGAGATTTCGTGGATCTTCTTAATTAACTGCACGCCAGTGGTGTCGGGCAATTCGTGATCGATAAGTACCAATGTGTTATGCGGCAGCGTTGCAACAAGTGCTAACGCCTCTGCACCACTAGCGGCACTGCACACCTGCAACCCGGCCTTTTGAAGGAGTTTTTCGGCAAAATCACGGTTATTGAATTCATCGTCAATAACGAGGGCATGACTGACTTGGACAGAAACCATGGTGTACTCCGCAGAATTATTGCAATAAAGTTGTTGTTGAATTCTAGCTTAATGTTACTCTCACTAAATTGCGATTTGCATTACAAAAACAATACAAATTTTTAGTAAAATTAATGAATCGATAACGCTCAAGAATTTGGCATAGTAAGCGTGTCTTCAAGCAGATGAAGCAGATCGTGTTGGTCCGCACTGGCACGTTGGCTGAGCGAGCGGCAAAACGCGGTGACGAGCATAAAAACGCCTACGCCACCCAGTACTACCAAGAGATTAAACCCACTCAGGAGAATGCCCAAAATAACAAGCACCGATACAACGGCGAACAGAGGCATGGCAAAGGCATCACCATAGATTTCCCCTTTTACTTGAGTCGAACTAGCCCCAAGCTGTTTGAAGTAACCTTTTGTCTCCACCAGATGGGATCGTAGCGCCCGCGTGGTGATATGGAAACGCTGCGTTTCTGAGTCCACCAGAAGCAGAACTACCTCGGATGGTGGCTCCACAAAAGCCAGTTTTTTTAAGCGCGTGCCACACTCGATATGCGACAAGGGGACGGTAAATTCGAAGGGTAAAGGCATCGTAGCAAAGGGAAATGATGTCCTTTTCTGCGAGTCACGTTTAGCTTTTTCCATGTCAACTTATCGATCCCTATAGCATCACTATGGTAATTATTTTACAGGACTTCCGCGTAAAAGGATCAATCGCTGCCATTCAACCATTCATAAGGCACATTACAAAAAGCTAAACACGATTCGCAGATTCACCTTGTAGGTTCAATGGGTAAGCTAAAGTGCCGCTGTTGTAAACAAATCTCTACGCGACAGCAATAGTTTTTTTACCATTAAGGCTTGCTAGATGTGTTACTATTCATACCAACCCTAACGAAGGTAACAAAAATAGACATAGTTCGCTAATCGCGATCAAAGGGCATAGCCTGTGTCAAATGCACCGAAACAAATTCTACTGGTTGACGATGACAAAAATCTCTGCAAACTGTTAGCAAACGCTTTTCAGGAACAGGGTTTTGAAACAGCCATTGCGCTGAACGGCGATGCCGCACTGGAAGCCTTCAAGCAAAAACCGCCGGCCCTCATCCTGCTGGATGTTGCTATGCCGGGTATGAACGGTTTCGAGGTTGCTTCACAAGTTCGTGCGTTGGAGTCGTCCGGCGACAACCATACCATCATTGTGATTATGACGGCCCATGCCCGCAGTTTTCAGGTCTCACAAGAGTTTGAAGCTGGCATCGACAGCTATCTGACTAAGCCGATGAGGCTTGATGATATTGTCGCCCATGTGGTCAACCTGCTTCAGTAATGGAACTCGCTGGCTCCACCTGACCGCATCATGCCGATACCCTCCCTTCACTTTTCAAACCTTGTTAGGTGGGGAGACCAATGCTATACTTTTTTCATCTTTTCGGGCGTGTAGCCCAATTGGTTGAAGTACGCGGTTCAAGTCCCTTCGGATCCACCCTCAAGATTTTTCCGAAAAACCCCACCCAATAACTGCAAAGGAAAGCGATGAGCACTATTCAGTTGGAGGATATATCTGTTGCTTATAACGACACTGAGGTAGGTATGCCTTGTGTCTTTATTCATGGGCATCCTTTTAATCGAACCATGTGGAATGACCAGATCGGGGGATTAGCGACGGCGTGTCGAGTTATCGTGCCGGATCTACGTGGCTATGGCGAAACAACCGTGATCAGCTGGAAGACATTGCTCGAAGATTTTGCCCGTGATCTTGCCCGACTTTTGGATGCCTTGAAAGTTGACCAGATCGTTTTAGGTGGGCTTTCGATGGGCGGGCAGATTGTCCTTGAGTTTTATCGACTCTTTCCGCAGCGGGTGACAGCATTAATCTTAGCCGATACTTTTGCTCAGGGCGAGACTGAGGAAGGTTATCGCCAACGCTATGAAATGGCTGATCGACTTGTTCGGGAAGGGATGCAACCCTACGCCGATGAAGTTTTGCCAAAAATGGTCTCGAAATCTACGATAATTAAACATCCCGACATCGCAGATCGTGTCCTTGAAATGATGCAAACAACGGCTCCTGAAGGAGCCGCCGCTGCCTTGCGAGGCCGTGCCGAACGACCTGATTATACGGGGCTGTTATCTCTCATTACAGTTCCAACTTTAATCGTTGTAGGTCGCGAAGATGAGTTTACACCGATAAGCGACGCAGAATTTATGAACGAGAAAATCCCTAATTCGCGGCTGATTATCATTGACGACGCGGGGCATATGCCCAATATGGAATGTGCTAATGTGTTTAACCAAGCGGTGCTTGAGTTCTTAACGCACCTTCCCCATTTCAATGAATGAGAACTTTGGGAGTGAGAGTTGCGATTCCACTACCAATTAATTACATTTGACTATGGAACATGAGTCAACCCTAACTTTAGGGTGGTGACCATCAAGGTAAACGCATCAAAATTCAGCTTACCCTGAATCTTTCTCTGTTCGTGCACGGGGTAAGGCGATTTGGGCCTTTTTGATTCGATGCGTTTGCCCTGCCAGTTACAGTTCACAAACAGAAAAGAGTTTGTACATGAGAAAATTAGGCCTTGCTACAATACTCATCTTACTAACCTTTGCCAGTACACAATCGCCAGTTACTGCACAATCAAACCTACCACTAAGCAGGATCACGCTGCCGGCTGGTTTTAAAATCGAAGTCTACGCGGCCGGGGTAACGGGTGCGCGTTCGATGGCGCTCGGCACGCAAGGCACATTGTTCGTCGGCACTCGGCAAACGGGAAAAGTCTATGCCATTACAGGCAGCGGCGCGGCAGCAAAGATTAGTGTCATTGCTAGCGGATTAGACCAGCCCAATGGAGTAGCCTTCCGCGAGGGCGCTCTCTATGTTGCCGAACAAACGCGCGTTATCCGCTTTGATAACATCGAGGCAAGGCTAAATAACCCGCCAAAGGCTGTGGTCGTCAATAGCCACTTCCCATCGCAGCCACTGCATGGCTGGAAGTTCATCAGGTTTGGCCCCGATGGGAAGCTGTATGTTCCGGTAGGCGCACCCTGCAACATCTGCCAGATCAATGCCAATGTTTATGGTGTGATCATGAGCATGAACCCTGACGGCAGCAACCTTCAGGTGTATGCACAGGGCATCCGCAATACTGTTGGCTTCGATTGGCAGCCTGATACGGACGCATTATGGTTCACCGACAATGGGATAGATACGTTGGGCGATGACATTCCGCCCGACGAATTGAATGCTGCACCTCAGGCAGGGCTGAACTTTGGATTCCCCTTTTGTCATGGCGGCACGATAGTCGATCCACAGTTCGGCGGTGGACACAAGTGCACTGAATTTACGGCACCGCAACAAGTCCTTGGGCCACATGTCGCGGCGCTCGGAATGCGGTTCTACACAGGAACGATGTTTCCAATAGCTTATCAAAATCAGGTGTTTATCGCTGAGCATGGCTCAGAGAGCCGCAGCGTCCCTATCGGCTATCGCGTGACGCTGGTATGTCTCGATGGCAATGGTAAGGCTATCTCTTATGAACCATTTGCACAGGGCTGGTTGCAAGGGAATACTGCATGGGGTCGTCCGGTGGATCTACAGGTTATGCCCGATGGCGCACTTCTTGTGTCAGATGATCGTGCTGGCGCAATTTACCGCATCAGCTACGCGCAATCGAATTAGCTCGAAATTAGGAAGTGTTAGCCCCCAATATTCTGAGCACTTCGTAATTTATAGCTGAGAAACACCCACATTTGCCCAATATGAACGGTGAAGATGTGTTTAACTCGGTGGTGCTTGCCCTCGAATATGAAATGATGCGCACTGAAATACTTGACTGAACTCGTCACACTTGTGACAATTGCGGCTCCTTTAGAATGCTCTTAAGCGTGTCTTACACGTCAACAAGGAGAAATTAACCGTGCGAATTTCCAAGCGTCTCATTACGTTGTTGATCGCCGTTCTACTACTGGCGACTGCCTCTTCAGTAGCCCGCGCTCAAGTCCAGATCCCGCCCCAACTTCCCGACTTGAAAGGTCGCGAAATCATTGTGGTGGATTCGAACGACTACGTGCCATTCAGCTTTATCGATCCCAAGGGCGGTAAGGCCGTCGGCTACGAGTATGAACTTATGGGTGAAATCTGCTCCCGGCTCAATTGCAAGCTGACCTACAAGACAGGCGAATGGCCCGGCTTCTTGGTAGCAGTTAATCAGGGCCAATTCGATGTCGGTATGGTTGGCATTTCGATCACGGACGAGCGCAAACAACAGGTCGATTTCTCCAAGCCCTATATCACGGTAGAAACCAAATTCCTCGTGCGTTCGGATGAAACCAAATTTGTCGATAGTGTGTCATTTGTTGCCAACAAAGACCTCAAGATCGGTACACAGGCAGGCACAACCGGACAATATGTTGCCGAAGGCTTGCTCAAGGAAAAAGATCCACGCATCGTGTTCTACGATAACTTCGGCTTTTCCGTACAAGCACTGCTCAAAGGTGACGTAGACGCGGTAATCTCTGATGTGGCGGCAGGGCGTGGCTATATCGGTGCAAATGCTGGCAAACTTAAACTACTCAATGAAACATTGTCCAGCGATCCACTGGGGCTGATCTTCAAGAAGGGCAGCGATCTAGTTGCACCTTTCAATGCAGCACTTGACTCGATGACCGCTGATGATTACCTGACTTACTTGGATAACAAGTGGTTCTTCCTGTACGACCCCAACGCTGCATCGGCAACGCCTGCTGCAACCGCAGCCGCTACTGCCACTAAATAACTACCGACCGTCGATAGATGCGGTAATATTGTCAGAGTCAATTCAAGATAAAATGAATTGACTCTGACTTATTTTATCTTGTGAAGGGTTTCCAATTTTGAGTTTCGGCCCCGATCCCCGCCGTGTTATGCCTGAATTTGGCAAACCGCGCCTTGTGCCCTTCTCCAGCCGAATCAGCCACTTACCGTGGTGGGCACTGGTTGCCGCGCTGCTGGGAGTACTCTTTGCATGGCACATGGCAACTGATGAGCAATACCAAAAGATCTTTGGAGCAATCAGTGCTGGTTTGGTCCTTACGATTGAGGTTACGTTGATTGCCTATATCGCAGCAGTGACTATAGGCTTGATTGTGGCGCTAGGCCGCGTGTCTAGCAATGTTTTTCTTCATCAAATAAGCACGTTTTATGTAGAAATTGTGCGTGGCATTCCGACTCTAGTATTGATGTTCTACATCGCTCTGGCGATTATCCCTGCAATTATTGCCGGGATTTATGACCTCGGCGACAAGATAGTCGTTGCACATTTGCTGTCAACGGTGCATCAAACCTTATCCCATCCTATGACAATTGATAGCCGCATAACTTTGTTGACAATGGTGGGCCAAGCCCTATTACAAGTTAGCCTACGCGATTTCAGTGAAGTGGCGCGAGTTATCATTGCCCTGACGGTGGCCTATTCCGCTTTCCTCGCGGAGATCTTTCGGGCAGGCATCGAAGCAGTGGATCGGGGGCAGATCGAAGCCGCCCGTGCGCTCGGCATGACTCAATGGCAAGCGATGCGCCATATTGTGCTGCGTCAGGCGGTTCGACTGGTACTGCCGCCACTTGGCAACGATTTTATTTCCATGCTCAAAGATTCATCGCTGGTATCCGCGCTTGGTGTATCCGACATCACCTTACTAGGCAAACTTTATGCTTCCAGTACCTTTTTGGTATTTGAGCCGTATACTGTAGTAGCATACCTGTATCTGGTCATGACCTTACTGCTCTCGCTGATCGTCAAATGGATCGAAGCAAGTATGGCGCGTGAGCGCCGCCAGAATCAGAGAACGTGAAGAGATACTATACCCTGATTGCTAGTTGACGTTCATGGATCCTAGCCGAAAATTGAGCTTAC
>JBDTVG010000090.1:0-8431 GCA_040007395.1 Chloroflexota bacterium | reverse complement strand
ATGGCCTCACTGTTGGCGCTGGCTTGTCTTAATCTTAACTAGCAATCAGGGTATGGCTATGTCGCGGATCGAGCGGCGCACTCCACATTACCATGCCGCACCATAGACGCGAGTAAGTGGAGCGCGAAAAGCAATAGAAAATTCTGAGGTGGGCTACAGGCAAATGTGACCGCTATTCGGCCTCGTCGTCGTCTTCAACGGCAAGCTGAGTCGAGCGCCAGATACGGGCGAACGA
Organism: Chloroflexota bacterium; assembly: GCA_040007395.1. Classification (GTDB taxonomy): domain Bacteria; phylum Chloroflexota; class Anaerolineae; order Aggregatilineales; family UBA2796; genus DATGFK01. The sequence continues at coordinate 8,196 of JBDTVG010000090.1, read as the reverse complement.
CACGAGAAACAACAGTGTCATCGTGATGGCACTGCCGACGCACCACAAACACCACGACTTGAGCACAAACGCTTCAATAGAAGTCAGGTAGCCAGAAAACAGCACACCAAATAATGTTGCCGCGAACACGATCATCTTTCCGTAGGTGGTCAGGAAGCCGAGACGTGTTTCGAGCAGCAGCACCGCGATAATTACCAGATAGCCAGCTAATCCCAGATAGGCTACTGGGATCGGGCCAACCGTCGAGTAGATCGAATGCTGCACCAAATCGCAGTTGAAGGTGGCAGTTTGCGGGCAGGCGGTCTGTGTATTGGTGAGTTCGGCAAAAACAATATAACCTGAGATCACTATCCCGATTACTGAAAGCACAATACTGGCAATTCGCAGCCCGTCGCGACGGGGTTTGCTCATTTCAAGCGCCATAGAATTAGTAGTAGTCGTCATCTGTCAAAGCATCCTTTCCAGAAATAGTCTGGACTTGGCTAAAGGTTTTCGGTGAATACACGCACGGGCAAACGGGTTCCGGCAGGAACTTCGGTCATGCCGTCTGGAATGATCAACAGACCGTCGGCGCTGACCAGTGACGTTAGCACGCCCGAACTCTGATTACCAGTGCTGTGGGCGACTAACCGCCCCTCGATTCGTTCGAGTGTGACTCGAATATAACTGCGGCGACCATCGCTGTGCAATGGCTCCGCTAACTCGGCCTCAATGGTAGCCATTTGCAAGGATCGACCCGCCAACTTAAGGATCGCCGGACGTGCAAAGACATCGAAGGATACCATTGCGCTAACGGGATTTCCCGGTAGACCCAAAAACGGTACGCCGCTGATATTGCCAAAAGCTAACGGTTTGCCGGGGCGCATGTTGACGCGCCAGAAGCCGATGGCCCCCAACGACTCGATAACCGATTTGACCACATCAAACACGCCGACGCTCACGCCTGCACTGCTCAAGATCAAGTCGGCTCCAGAATCGACAGCCTGTTGCAGGTGCGCCCGCACATCCTCAACAGTATCCCGCGCAATGCCAAGCCGGATGACTTGTGCGCCAAGTTGCTGCACTAATGCTGGGATCGTGTAGCCGTTCGTATCACGGATCTTGCCCGGTGTCAGCGGCGCATCGGCGGTGAGCAGTTCATCGCCTGTCGAGAGGATTGCTACTTTGGGGCGGCGGATCACTTGAACATGCGGCATCCCCAATCCCGCTAATACGCCCAGATCGGCAGCCCGCAGCACACGCCCTTCGCGCAGAATGACCTGTCCCGCTTGAATATCTTCGCCGACAGGCCGCACGTAATCGCCTGCCGCACTTGGCTGATAGATTCCAATCTGGGCGGGTGGTGGCGCAGCAAGGCGATCTTCGCTGTGCAAGCCGGGTGGCCTATCGTCGGTCTGTTCGACAGGGACAACCGCATCGGCTCCGACGGGCATAGGTGCACCGGTCATAATTCGCGCTGCCTGCCCTGCTTCAATCGCGATGTGGGGCATGGTTCCGGCGGGAATATCCACGACTACCTTGAGACTCACGGGTACTGCCTGAGTCGCCCCGACAATATCGTCGGCACGGACTGCGTAGCCATCCATGCTGCTGTTGGCAAACGGCGGCAAGTCAATATCGGCACGCACATCTTGCGCCAATACGCGCCCCAGTCCATCGGCAATATCGATAGTCTCAGCAGGCAACCGCGTAAAAGCTGCCAGCACCAGATCCAATGCTTCGTCTACAGACAGGATAGAGCGTGTCAGGTCGGACAATGGCGCGATCCTTTGCTAAGGGATAGAATTCCTACAAGGATTATAGACGAATCTCCAGTCGTTAACAGGGGGTTCTCATCCGTTCCTTATCCCTCTGCGGAAGGCAACGTATAAGGTTAAGGGTGCGTAATGCAACCAATTTAAATTTCCAGATTCCCCTACCAAGAATCAAAAGAAAAAATTTAAGATCAGTGGTAGGCTTACAAGCTCAATTGAGCTTGTAGTCTTCAATTTTTGCGACGAGAAACTATGAAAATTAAGTTCACTTTTACTGATTCGCCCGACCTGCCATCCCTGACGGCTGATTATCGTTATCAATCTCCTTTTGAAGTGCCTGATACTGCTCTCCAATTGGCAGATTGCCGAGACCGGATTTTAACTATTGGCCAGCTTATCGGTCAGCTTACCCATGCAATTCTCTATGTTTCTTGTAAAGAACTAGAGCTGAAGGATTATCCGGTAAAACTGGTACTAGGAGACGATTCTAAGCCAATTTGGTATACTTGGCACGATTTAGTTATCCAATTCAGTCGCTCTGCCCCCAAAATCCATAGAGACTTTTTGGTCAAGCAAGATATGAAGATATGGTTGCCAATCTACCATACTTATACGGGGATCACCGAAGCGGAGAGAAGCTATAAGGGGCTGATCCAATCTGTTGCAGAACAGTTTTTAGCTTTGCTGAATTCTGAACCAATAACCAACGAACATGAGCGCTGGCAATACATAGGATTTATTCCGTACCAGCGTGATAATGCAACGTTCAAGCGTGTCCAAAAGCTGAATAGGAAAAGACAATCCGAGGATCGGAAACGCGAACGTCTAGAGCAAAAGCGAAAAGAGCGTGAAGCCGATGCAATTGCATCTGGAACAGTGGAACAAGTTGCAAAGCTACCGTCTGGTACTGGTGCAGGGCGACGTATTGGGGCTGTCCCCGGTATCTTTAAAGGTGTTCAGTTTCGTTCGCAATTGGAAATTCGCTTTGCGACCCAGCTTGAGGCCAAGCAAATTCGTTGGGTTTACGAAACTGAACGGCTGGGGGAAGGCAATTATCTGGTTGACTTTTACCTACCGCAAATGAAATGCTGGGTCGAGGTAAAAGGCCAATTTGAGCCGCGTGATCATTACCTGCTTAGAGACGTAGCAGCTTATCTGGAACGGGAACGAGAAGAGCGATTGTTCGTCTACACTCAAGCGAAAGCCTTTAAGGTCACTTTTCAAGAATTTGAGCAGATTTCTCATCAGGAATTTTGGTCAAAAATCTAATTCATCAGTAATGGAAATGATACACGCATATCAATTTGATATGCGCGCTCAGATGGTTCGGTTGTGCGATGCAGTACGATTACTGCGTCAGGATCAGTGTGTTTTGTGGCGAACAGTACATCTTGACTTCACTGCCCACCGGATACAGGCTCTGATCGTGACCGTCATCGTTTTGCAGTCGTACCACCACAGCGGGGCCATCGGTGAGGCGGACAACATAACGGGTATCCGTGCCGATATAGATTTGTTCTTCGATATTGCCGGGTATAGAGTTGATTCCACTGCCGTCATTAATGCCGCGCAGTTCGATCTTTTCCGGGCGCATCGCTATCGTAACCTTATCGTCGGCGCTAACTTCTGTGCTTTGCAAGTGACCCTGCAAAGGCCAGCGATTGTCGATCAGGACTGTCGCCTGCTGACCATCGGCCTGAGTGATACAGCCTTCTAAAAAGTTTGTTTCACCGATGAAGTCTGCAACAAAGCGATTCGCTGGACGGTCATAGATCTCGGCGGCAGGGCCAAGTTGTAAGATATGTCCCCGGCTCATCACGGCGATCCGGTCACTCATCGTTAGGGCTTCTTCCTGATCGTGGGTGACATAGATAAACGTTATCCCCAGACTGCGCTGCATGTGTTTTAGTTCGAGCTGCATCTGCTTACGCAGCTTAAGGTCGAGCGCTCCCAACGGTTCGTCCAAAAGCAGTACTCGCGGCTCTTTGACCAACGCCCGCGCCAACGCAACCCGCTGCTGCTGTCCACCGGAAAGCTGCTTCGGGTAGCGACGATCCATGCCCGGCAACTGCACCAATTCGAGGATGTCGCGTACACGGTTATCAATACTTGTGCGTGACACGCGCTGCATTTCCAGACCGAAGGCGACATTCTGGGCAACCGTCATATGGGGGAACAGTGCGTAGTCCTGAAATACTGTATTGACCGGACGGTGAAACGGCGGAATGTCAGTTACGTCCTGACCCTCGATAAAGATCTGACCGCTGGTCGGCTCCTCGAAGCCAGCTATCATCCGCAGGGTCGTGGTCTTGCCACAGCCGGACGGCCCCAGCATCGAAAAGAATTCGCCATCTTCGATCTGAAGATTGATATTTTCGACAGCCATTGTCGGCGTTTCGCCAGACCGAGCCGGAAACTGCTTATTAATGTTCTTTAGAAGGACTGCGGGAGTTGTCATAGTTGGCTCTCGTAATAAGAGGGCGCAGATTGAAATCCTGCGCCCTCAAATGCTTAGTAATGCCTGATGTTATTGACCTACGCCAGCTTTGATGTCGGCAAACACTTCGTCGTACATCGTCTGCGCGTCACCGATGTCCAGAATGCCGTGCAGTTTCTTGACGAGTTCGGCAGGCGGGTAGATTAGCGGATTGGTTAGTGCGTCAATATTGATCAAGCCCTGATCAATCGCGGCCTGATTGGGCGACCCGTAGCCAATAAAGTTAGAGATACTTGCACCAACTTTGGCATCATAGATGTAGTTGATGAACTTCTCAGCAAGTGCCTTGTTCTTGGCTCCCTTAGGAATACACAGGTTGTCGGTAAAGCTCATCGTGCCTTCCGAGGGAATCACGTAGCGAATATCAGGATTGTCTGCCATGACTTGGAAAATATCGCCGCTCCACTCCCACACAATATCGACTTCACCACGCGCTAGCTTGGTCTGACCGTCATCGTCGTGGAAAGAAGTGATAAGATCCTTGTGCTTCAGGACGTAATCCTTGACCGCATCCAGATCGGCACGATTGGTGGTGTTGGGATCTTTGCCGAGCGCGATCAGCAGACCCGCCATCATTTCGCGGTTCGAGTTGAAGAGCGACATGGGGTGACCCGGAGTCCAAACATCAGACCAGCCTGTGATCTCGTGGCCTACCTTCTTGATGTTGTAGGCAATGCCCATCGTTCCCCACTGGTAGGCAACACAGTGTTTGTTGTCGGGATCGTAGTCAGGATTCTTAAACCGTGCGCCAGCATTCTTGGTGAAGTTGGGCAGGTTCTTGAGGTCGAGATCTTCCAGCAGGCCAGCCTTGATCATACGCTGAACGTTGAAGTCGCCGGGGACAACGACATCGTAACCGGGATTGCCCGCTTGCAACTTGGCGAACAGTTCTTCGTTGCTGCCGTAGGTGTCGTACTGCACCTTAACGTTATACAACTTCTCGAAATTGCTAACCGTATCTTCGGCAATATAGGTCGTCCAGTTGTAGACGTTCAGCACGGGCTTTTGCCCATCAACGGCGGCTTCGGTGGCGACGGGGGTAGGTGCATCAGTCGCGGCAAATGTGGCTGACATGGCTGAAGTGGTGGCGGCTTCGGTTGCACCGTAAGCTGCTTTGTTGGGAGCAATCTGCCCAGCAGCCAGCACTAGCAGCAAGGCAGTCACAAAACTCAGGATGAGAAACGGCCTTTTGATCACTTTAGGAGTCTCCTTATAGACAGTCATTGATACGCAAATAGACGAAAGCTAGGCACGTCTACGTTGCAGGAGTACAGAGAATAACACCAATCCCATTGAGGCGATCACAATCAGGGTCGAAATCGCGTTAATATCCGGTGTCACCTGAAATTTGATGAGACCGTAGACGAACAAAGGTAAGGTGGTGCTGCCCGGTCCGGCGGTAAAAGAGGTCACAACGTAATCGTCCAGCGAGAGGGTAAAGGCTAGCAGCGCTCCCGCGACAATTCCGGGCATCAGCAGTGGCAGCGTGACTCGGTAGAAAGTTTGCCACTCGTTCGCGCCAAGGTCGCGAGCCGCTTCTTCGTAGGAACGCGGCATTCCAGCAAGCCGCGCTCGCACCACAATTGCGACAAATGGCATCGAGAAGACGACATGACCAATTATCACCGTGACCAGACTCAGACCGGGCAAGATAGCGCCGCCTGAGATCTGCCGGATAATCGAAAATGAAAACGAGAAAAACAGCAGCAGAGACAAACCCATCGTAATTTCAGGGATGACCACTGGCAGATAAAGCAGCAGTTCGATCACGCGGTTGAAGCGTACTTTGTAACGTTCCAACCCAATAGAAACTGATGTGCCGAGCACCGTCGAAAGTATCGTCGAAAGTACGCCAACAAGGATACTACGTTGCAATGAGGCCAAAAGGTTTAACGTGTTAAAGCGAGCTTCGCTGCCGAACTGTCCAGCGAAAATCCCCTCGTACCATTTGAGCGTAAAGCCCTGCCATTGGGCATTTGTACGCGACACATTGAAAGAGAACAGGATCAGAATCGCGATGGGCAGCCACAGAAACAAATAGCCAATCCAAGGGGTAATCGCCAGCCCAACTTTGCCAACTCGCCGGATCGACATGTCATTGTTGAGTTTACGCTTGTCGTAGGAAATAACCTTCGGAGCATCATCAGGCAGTGCCATCTCGGTCATAGGGCAGTTTCGCTCCGGTCTGCAAAGCGGAAGTAGATAAGGAGGGCGATAGACACGAGCGCCATCAGGACAATCGACAGTGCCGAGCCGAAGGGCTTCCCGGTTGGGCTGCTAACTGCATCGTTGACCTGCGTTGCCATCATGAGCGCCTTTGCGCCGCCTAGCAAGTCGGGCGTGACAAACGCACCTAACGCGGGGATAAAAACCAATACACAACCCGCCAGCACACCGGGTAAAGTTAATGGCAGCACAACGCGCCAGAAAGCCTGCCAATCGTTACCACCCAGATCGTACACCGCTTCGATTAGGCGGAAGTTTAGCTTTTCCAATGAGGTGTAGATCGGCAGCACCATAAACGGCAAGTAGCCGTAGACCAGACCAATCGTCACAGCGAAGGACGTGTTGACCAGTTGGATCGGCGTATCGACAAGATGCAGATAATCCTTGACGATTGAATTGATCAACCCATTATCGTTCAGGATAAACAACCACGCATAAGTACGCACCAGAAAGTTTGTCCAGAATGGGATCACAACCATCAACAAGAACAGGTTGCGCGTTTCCTTAGGTCGAGTCGAGATAAACCACGCTAGCGGATAGCCGACAAGGACAGAAATTATGGTGGTCACTAACGCTGTTTGCAAGGATCGCCAGATGACCCCTGTGTAAGTCGGTTGGGTCAAGCGCACATAATTGTTAATGGTAAGGGGGCCGCGTACTTGAAAAATCGAGTCGGGGGTCAAAAAGCTGTAGATCAGGACGATGATCAACGGAAACACGAAGAAAAAGAGTAGCCAGATCGCCGCAGGCCACACCAGAAGGCGACCCGTTGCCCGTTTGCGGCGTTCGCTGGCGGAAACTCGCGGCACTGCTGCGACGGTTGTTATCGTTGCCATCAATGTTTATCCACTCAAAATACTCAGAATGCGAGATATTATACAGATAGCCAGATCGGATGTGTATATCTTAGTGCTTTTTGCTAATTTCAGTCCCGTAATCTGGGCAATTCCAGCGCGTAAGCCGCGTTAAATTGGTTGGCGTGAGGCGAGAGTCAGCCGCATCTGTCGTTGGATTTGCAGCGCCACGCCCAGCAGAATCAGCGACAAGATCAGTATTACGATAATGCCACCATTCATCCCGGCTCCGACTTGACCTTGTAACCACGGAAGCACCACCGCTCCAAAGTTACCGACTGCCATCATCACGCCCGATACCGTGCCACCCGATCCCGGCGCGATCTTATTGAAACTCGCAAAGGCAATCGGGAAGATCGGCCCACAGCCAAAGCCTACGATAAACGAACCAACGATTGAGGTAAATTCGTTGGTCGGCAGTAGTAGAATAATTGTTGCGCCAATCCCTAGCAAAATAATCGATAGAATCAAGAGTTGACCGTCGGTCAACCGCCGTAGGATTAGGCTAGCTGTCAAGCGTCCAACCGTTAAGCCAGTCCAGTATAGCGAAGTCGCAATGGTGCCATTGGAGGCAGTCGCTTTTGTCACTAGCGTTAACTGGGTAAAGATCCAGTTGCCGAAGCCAACTTCGATACCCACGTAAGTAAACATCAAAATCGCCAATGGGATCAACGCCATCCAAGGAATAGCACGGCGCTGCTCGGTTTGCTGTTCGCCGCCATGCACTCCGATTGAGATAGTCCCAAAAGGGATGATTAGCAACAGGGTAAAAATGCCCGTAATGGTGTAAGCCAATGTGAAGTTCTGTTGGCTCAAGGCAAAGTTCACGACTTGCGGACCCATAATCGCACCGATACCAAAAAAC
>JBDTVG010000089.1:0-19772 GCA_040007395.1 Chloroflexota bacterium | reverse complement strand
GGCGCTCTGCCTAACTTTCATCCTTGTGGTTGGTAGGTGTCGGGTGACTAGCAATTATTTAGAGTTCCAGGCTCCAAAATCAGTAAAAATAAAGGTTGCTGCGTGGAAATTATGCGTAGATACTCAGGGAAATTATGGGAATTACGGTATGTTATACTATCTGGTGTAAGAGTATAACCGAATGAAAGTAGAGTATGAGAAATACGTGATGCCAATTCGCGGCTAATGTTCGGACGATATGCTATGAGAATGTCTTGAGCCATACCAACCTCGAAGTTTCCAGTAGATTTTCTTGTAATTTTTTATATTTTACTGTAATGCTATACAAGCACCTTTAGTTTGTTCCACTCCAAAGGGGGACGGTCATGATTAATTCGGTAATGGCTGTCCCTTCAATGGGCAATGCCCATGCCGAACAGCCATACGGTGCGAGCTGGGCGTGTGCTGCCGAAACAAGCATCTGTAAGCGCCCTGCATACTTGATTGAATGACGTTGGAATAGATCAACAGGGGCGATGTATTGCGCGGCTTTCATACCATTATCCGTGGCACGATAGCGAAGATGCACTTCCAGCAGATCGTCAGCGACTTGTACTGCCACTTCAATTTGGCTCTGTTTTACGAGATATTGGGGCAGCACACGGATCAGGTTGATTAGCGCCAAGCGGATTGCGCCGCTGCTGTATAGCATGACATCGGGCAGTGTCTTTTGTTCAATAGTTAACCCGTAGCTGGCAAGTTTTCGGCGCGGCAAATCATCAGCGTGCAAGGTAAGAAGCTGCGCGGCAGCCACAGGCACAGGCGCAACTAGCAATGGCTTCACGAATTGATTGCGCCAATCTTCTACGAGGTGCTGGGCAAATTGAGCATTATTGTGAATCACGCCTAAGTCTTCGACCTGAAGATCGGTTAGGGGGCCGTCAATCCCTTTCAGAAGAACATCGGTAAAGCCCACCGTCGAAGTCAGCGCCGAGCGAAGATCCTTGTAGAACAATGTCTCTACGCTGTGCGTCCCAGTAAAGAGAAACCGGAGCGCGACTTGTTGTGTATCAAGGATGGCAAGGCGGACAATAAGGTTGGCTTTGAAAGGCAGCAGCGGCGGCAAAAACTGCGGGGAAATACAGCGATCAAAGGCAGCTTCGATGACCCAATACAGTCCGTCTATCACTTCGGGTGTGGCCTGCTGAACAAGATCTCGCCACGTTTGCCCAACAATAGCCGAGGGCATTTGTCCGAAGATAGATTGGGTGTTTCCTAGTGCGTTGCTCACCTTTCGGTTGCGATCTATAACCAGTATAGCCTCGCCAAAGGCATGGAGCAGATCGCTGCTGTCAATCGACACAGTGACCTCGGAAACAGGATACACAAACAGCAGTTAGCAGCCAACTAGCGTGGATCACGCTTCATCCTCGGCACCTTCACGCCAGATGGGCAGCTTTATGCTGAAAGTCGAACCGACTCCTTCTTCGCTCTCATACCAGATCCGTCCGCCCATCGCCTCGATTTCGGCTTTGGCGAGATAGAGACTCATCCCATAGCCGAATTCACGGATAACCTGTGGTTGGTGTGCCCGTTGGAACAGCGCAAAAACTCGCTCGGCTTCCTTCGCCCGGATACCATACCCCTGATCGCTCAAGTCGATCTGGACGGTTGCGCCGCGCTGTGTGTGCGAAGCGCGTAGAGTTAGCGGTGAATCAGGCGGGCTGTAAAGTACAGCATTCCGCAGGAGATCGCGCAGAATAGCCGTCAGATGCTCTTTTGACGCTGCCACCACAAAATTGCCGGGGATTTGCACCGTTAGCCTGTCGCGCAAATCTTCCTTGCGAGCCACATCCACCAGCGCGACATCGACCAGTTCTTCAAAGAAATCTTCAAGAAAGTCACGCACGGCGATCTTGCGACGATTCTGGCGGACTTGTCCGGCAAGTGCGCCGGTGCGAATATTCTCTAGCCGTTGAATCAATTGCATCAACAGTTCAAGGCGATACATATGGGTCGCCATGATGTCAGCGAAGCCTACGACGCGCTTGCCAAGCTGATCCACAGAATCGTAAGGATGGCTGTGAACCATCTGCGAGATCAGTTCCGCGTGACCGCGTGTACTGGTAATCGCGGTAATTGCTTCGCTGCGAAAGGCCGACATCAATTCGTTGAGTGCTGTCCAGTCGGGCTGTTCGAGCGTGATCATGGTGAATACTGTCCCGCCCTGACCGTTTACGGCGGTGGCCCAACAGGGTGTATAGGCTCCCGCCAGTAGGGTATGGAAACGCACTGGCTCTGTCTGGCGTAGGGCTTGCGCCCGCACTTCATTCGCACTGGGACCGTTGAGCCGTCGTGCATCGATCAACATTGCACAGGCCGACCACCCCTCAGAGCGGACAAGATTCATGTTCGCGCCAAGAATAGCGCGTGCTGCGTGGTTATCCAACACAAGGCGGTCTTCCGAATCAAACATCAACACGCCCTGTCCCAGATTATCGATTACAGCATGGTAGTCGAGATTAGCTTGTGCCTGTTTAGAGTTGCTCATAGTATGTGTGTATTCCACCCCCATAAACTATTATCGTCTGGCGAAGTGCTTTATGCAATATGTGTTCTGACTCAAGCCAAACTTAGCATTTGTCGCGTGAAGGAATGAAGTCCCTCTCTACGCAGTGGAGAGGGACTTAGGGTGAGGAAAACAGCAGTTGCACCCTTGACAGTGTGTTCCGCTTGCTGGATACTTTCTCTATCTGGCGATGATGGAGAAAAGTACGCGGGTTAAGCGCCAAACAGGGAAGTCGGGTCACAGACTGAGAGCCTGACTGGAATTGCACGCCGCCGAAGTTCGCTCCTGAGCCGAAACCGCATATCGAGGTGGGTTCTTTTCAAGAACCAACTAGGGTGGTAACGCGGGAGCGTACAACGTTTGTTTTAGCAACGGCGCTCTCGTCCCTGAACTTTAACAGCAGGGGCGAGAGCGTTTTTTATTGACAGGAAGGATTCGGACAGAATGCTCCAACAACTTGAAACCTTATACACAGCGGCTCGTGAAGCCATCGACTCTACGAATAACACGGAGAGTTTGGCGGCATGGGAAAGCAAATACACGGGACGCAAAGGTGAGATCACAACCTTGCTGCGTTCGGTAGGCCAACTTCCTAAAGAGGAACGCGCCGACTTCGGCAAACGCGCCAACGAGATCAAAGATGAACTGACACAACTTTACACGCAGCGCGAAGCATTGGTACGCCAACAGGAACTGGCGCAGAGCCTTGAATCGGGCGAGATCGATGTCACGCTACCGGGTCGTCCAACACCAATTGGCGGTATTCACCCCGCCAATCAAATGTTGCGTGAGATCTACGACATCTGGGCGGATATGGGCTTTCAGGTATTTCGTACTCGTGAGGTTGAAGACGACGAGACAAACTTTGAACTGCTCAATATTCCAGAGCATCATCCAGCCCGCGATATGTGGGATACGTTCCATACAACTAAACCGGGCGTGATCCTACGTACTCATACCTCGCCCGGTCAGATCCATGCCATGCGCCACTTTGCACCGGGGCCGATCCGCGTGATCTTGCCGGGGATGTGCTACCGCTATGAACAGATTTCGGTGCGCAAGGAGATCCAGTTCAATCAGGTAGAAGGCTTGGCAGTTGGCACAAATATCCGCCTGAGCGATCTCAAAGGCACCGTTACCGCGTTTTTGTGGCGAGTGTTTGGCGAAACCAGCAAGATACGTTTCCGATCTTCCTACTTCCCATTTACCGAACCGAGTATGGAAGTAGATGTGGAGTGCATTCTGTGCGGCGGCAAAGGCTGTTCGATGTGCAAGGGGACGGGTTGGCTAGAGATCATGGGCTGCGGCATGGTTCACCCGACGGTGTTACGCAATGGCGGCTACGATCCAGCCGTTCACAGTGGCTTTGCCTTCGGGATGGGGCCAGAGCGAATTACCCTGCTCAAGCGTGGCATCACCGATATTCGCTACTTCTGGGGCAATGACTTGCGCTTCCTAGAACAGTTCTAGGAAGCGCTTGATACACGAACGGAAGCAGGTGGCGTTTTGATTTAGATGCTTGACAGCCTGTTATAAGCAAACGCATTTGGGTATCGTGAAAAATTCATGAATAAATGCGTATAGGAATGTGATGTCTATACGCTCTGTTGTGATGTAACGTAAGTGTTAGACACTTAGCGTAGGCGATTCTAGCAGAGAGTAAGAGACTAACATCCAATGATGCTAAATAAATTGCTGTCGAAGTCCGGGTTACACGCCGTTTTCATCTTCGCCGCTGTATTCATTTTCTTGGCAAATACCGTTCCGATCCACTCACAAGGCTCACTGTATCAGGAAGCGCCGATGCTAGCAGAGCAAGTCAAAGCCGGTAAGTTACCCTCTGTTGACAAACGATTGCCATCTAATCCCGTCGTGGTACAGCCTGAGGAAAAGGTTGGAACCTATGGCGGCACATGGCACATGGCAGTTGTCGGTGACGATAAGGGCATCATGATTCGAAGCCTCGGTTACGAGGGGCTTGTACGCTGGGATTCTCAGTGGACACGAATTGTCCCAAATCTTGCACAATCCTATGATGTCAATGCAGATGCCACCGAATTCACTTTTCATCTGCGTGAGGGAGTGCGCTGGTCAGATGGCGAATCGTTTACAGCAGACGATATTATGTTCTGGTATCAAGCCGTCTTTCTAAACAAAGAACTGAACCCTCAACCATTTCCTTGGCTGATTATTGATGGAAAACCAATAACCGTCGAAAAGAAAGACAATTACACTGTCATTTTTCGCTTCGCCGCGCCCAATGGTCTCTTTATGCAGAGACTGGCAACGCCCGATGGCATCTTGCTCGTTAGCTATCCTCGCCATTATCTGACCCAGTTCCATCCCGACTATAACCCCAATGTTGCCGATTTGGTCAAGCAAGCAGGGGTAAAAACTTGGGTAGAGCTTTTTCAAGCGAAAGCACCCATTTTCAATTTTCCCATCAATTGGGAAGCGCCTACCCTTAATCCATGGAAATTGTCAGCGGACTATTTTACGAACGATGGGGTTCGGCGGGCTGAACGCAATCCATACTACTGGAAAGTCGATACCGATTTTAATCAACTTCCCTATATCGATCAGATAGAAATCGCGGTAGCCAAAGACTCTTCAGAGGTTAATGGTCGGGCTATCAACGGCCAGATCGATATGCAAAGTCGTGGACTTCAAGCTGTGATTGCTGATCCCAAAAACATGCAGCAAGGCGGCTATCATACATTCGACTCTATTCCAAGCAACTCGACCTCCAACGTTATTGAGTTCAATCTGAACAATTCTGACCGAACCAAACGCGCCATTTTCCAGAATATCGATTTTCGCATTGGCCTGTCCTATGCGATCAACCGGGCGAAGCTTAGTAAGCTTGAACCGTTTCAGCCTGCGCCTGTGCCTGAATCACCCCTGTATAATGATCGCTTAGCCAAACAATATACGCAGTATGACGTGCAGAAAGCCAATGACTCGTTGGATAAAGCGGGTTATACACAACGTGATGCGGACAGTTTCCGGATAGGGCCTGATGGGAAACGCATTTCCTTCAAAGTCATCCTAGCCGACACCATACCGGGTGCGATGGACCCGGTAAATCTCATTAAACAAATTCAGGCGGATTGGCGTGTCGTTGGAATCGATATGAGCTTCGAAGTCATAAAGCGTGTCGATGCAGATGTGATATATAAAAGCGGCGATTTTGATGCCACCATGTGGGGTGGCGACGGCGGCTTTGAAGTCATTCTTGAACCCCGCTATTACTTCCCCTTTTCTAATTGGTCGCTGTATGCGCCGCTGTGGTCCAAATGGTTTGTGAACTCACAAGACCCAGATGCCGAGGAGCCACCCGCTATAGTCAAGCAGCAGATGCAGCTTTACAACCAACTTCAAGCGACAGGTGATCCTGACAAACAAATTGACATCATGAAGCAAATCATCACTATTGCAGCGGATCAATTCTATGCCATAGGGATTGTTCGTCCTGCAACTGCCTACGGCGTTGTGAAGAATAATTTCCACAATGTAGCTTCAGCCATGCCAGCTTCATGGAGTTATCCTGATCCAGCACCGACCAATCCTTGTCAGTATTACATCGATCCGCAGCCGTAGGCGCTGTACAGCAGGGTTGAGGAGGACAGGATTTACTGTGTTCCTCAACCCATATCACTGAAAACTCGTTGGGATATGCAAAGGACGCTGAATTTTGAATAACACTACAAACATCATCAGTCGTGTGGGGCGCAGTCTAGCCTTCAAAATTGGCAGCGCGATTGTTTTTGCTGAGATTTTCGTATTGGTGCTGACTGGTATCCTTTACGTAAACAATTTCAGCAGCGAAATTGACCGCCGCATTACAGGACAGGTGCAGCTCCCCGGCAAGCTTATGCAAGCGGGCTTGCTTAAGTTCGATTCGATTGCCGACGACAAAACAATGCACGATCTAGTCGGCGAAGAACTTATCAATGGCTTGGTCGTCGGGACTAACCAAAATATCTTCTATGCACTCAACCCAGCACTTCTTGGCAAAAACGTCGCAGATATTGCCGACATCGATACCTCGCTTCTCAAACCCGACATCACCACAACCAGTATTACCGAACGTGACCAGAAATATATCAGTATCTCGCCACTTTTCGGTACGGATAAACGCACCCTGCGCTTCTATGTCTATGTCGAAGCGAGTACCACCTCTGCACAAGCGCAAAAGTCGGGGCTGATTCGCCTCTTTTTGCTTGGCTCTGTCGGGACGGTAGTGCTAACCTTCGTTATCCTTTATGTGACTTTCAATTTCATGGTGTTCTCGAAACTTCGTGGATTGCTAGCTGTCTTAAAGCAAGCCGAGAACGGCGACCTGACGGCGAGAATCGGCGAGCCAATTGCAGTGGATGAGATTGGTGTATTGCAACATGGGGTTAACTCGATGATTGGGCGACTGCAAGCGTTCGTGGGGACGCTGGAACAACGTGTCCAAGACCGTACCCAAGAACTTGTAGTGGCCCGTCAGGTTGCCGAATCCGCCAGTAACACCAAGTCTGTGTTCCTCTCCAATATGAGTCATGAACTGCGAACACCCCTCAATATGGTCATTGGGTATGCCAGTTCGATGCTCACCATGCCACAGATGTATAAGAATCAGACATTGCCTTCCATCTTCCACGATGATTTGCAGTTGATTCAGGATAATGGGAAGTATCTACTTGGGTTGATCAACGACATTCTGGACTTGAGCAAGATCGAAGCCGAAAAACTGACACTAGATTTGCAGCCTGTCAACCTCAGCGAACTATTTCGTGGGGTTATCGCGACATCGCTTGGTCTTGTCAAGGATAAACCTCTCCAGATTACGCCAGATTTCCCCGACGATTTGCCTATTGTCTGGGGCGATCCGCTGCGTGTCCGCCAGATTTTGCTGAACCTAATGTCGAATGCCATCAAGTTCACCGATTCAGGCCGTATCACCCTCTCGGCAAAACGGCAGGGTAATCAGGTTCATATTGCCGTCATTGATACCGGGGTCGGAATACCCGGACATGCCCTGAGTACGATCTTTGATCGGTACGAACAGATCAAAAACAATGCCGAGGGGAAACACACCGGAACAGGTCTAGGATTGGATATTAGCCAACGTCTTTGCCACATGCACAATACTCAACTAACCGTGACCAGCATACTTGGGCAGGGCAGCACCTTTGCCTTTGAACTAATGTGTGCTACTCCTGAACAAATGGCGACAAGCACGCTCGTCACTCCGGAGCCAGAGAGCAGTGTCAAGCTGTTGAACCACAGCGATTTTGATGAAACTGCGATTCGGCAGATTGTAATAGCGGAAGGTAACAGCGACCTTCGTGTCATGCTGCGACAAACGCTTGAAAATGCCAATCAGATTGTGGTCGAAACGTCAGATGGCACCCAACTTATCGCTCTCGTGCAAGGGGTTCTGCCCGATGCCATTGTTTCCAGTGTTCCCTTGCCCAGTGTCGATATTTGGGAAGTTCTTGAAACGCTCAAGAGCCAGCCTGATACCGCCGAAATTCCCGTCATTTTACTGGGCGATCCATCGTACCAGAGTCAGGCTGAAAAATTGGGCTTCACTTTCCTGTCTAAACCAGTCAACGGTGAAGCACTCTTGACCAGCATTACCCACCTATTCGAAAAAGCCAAGCTATCCTAAAAGGAAAACCCAAAAGCCATGCGCATCCTCTACATCGAAGATAACCCTAACGATGCCAAACTTGTCCAACGCTATGTCGAGACTACTCCCCATGATCTTGTGATTGCGCCCACGTTAGAAGACACTTACGAATACCTGTCTGATTCGGAAGCTTTCGGGTTTGTCATGGTGGATATTCTGATCAACAACCAGCGTGCCGGTTATGAGTTACCGCAATTGCTGCGGGAACAGGGCTATACCGGCCAAGTTATCGCGGTGACCGCACTTAATAGTCCGCAGGATAAGGTTGCCTGTGCCGAGGCAGGGTTTGCTGCCATATTGACGAAACCGTTTCTCATGACCGCACTTGCGGACATACTCACTCAATTTACCTCGCCCATCTAACCAAATTATTAAGAAGGACACCATGCCTTACATCTTGCTCGTTGAAGATAATCAAGATAATGCGGATCTCGTCATCCGCATTCTGGAGCCTGCTGGCTTTGAGATACATCACGTTGTAAAAGGACTCGATGCTGCACCCGCTGCTAAAGCGCACCGACCCGATCTCATCCTACTCGATTTCAATTTGCCAGACATTGACGGGCGAAATCTCATCTTGACCTTGAAACGTCAGCTTGGTAGAGAAAAAGCACCACCGATCGTTGCGGTGACGGCTCGCACAGGTCAGATCGACGAGATGATCGCTGAACGGTTCGGTTGTGTTGCTTTTGTAAGGAAGCCTTTTGATCCGGCAGAATTTCTTGCCCTTGTGCTGCGACTTGCGCCTGTAAATCAACCGGACAGTAGCAGTATCAAGGTAAACAATGGATAATCTGCTTGAATGATTATCGGTTGATCAAAAGGAACGATCCATCGCTTCGTTAATTTTGATTCTGGTACATACCGCGACGCTGGGTGAAGCTATCGCTGCCTATGCTGCTCAGGTGGATATTCGGTGGACACTGGATTTCATGGCGGGCGGGGCCAGTGATCACCAGCCTATCATCGCGCAGGTTGCCAAACTCTACCCAGCACTCATTGTGGTCGAGTTGGACGCTCCAGCGCCGTGGTTGCCTGCTGTCCATTCCGATCCAGCGACACGCCGTATTCCTGTCGTTGCCATCGCCGCCGATGATGCAGCGCGTGTTCGTGCGGAAGCCGCCCATGCGGACAGGATCTATACTCCTGATGAATTCGCAGCAGCATTGCCCGCCGCCATTTTCGACAATATGCGGAAGTCCGATCAGGCTGAGCAATTAAACGATCAGTGTGTCGAACTGCTGCCTCCGCTGGTACTCAAAGGGTTACATGAGTTCAATGCTCAGGAATACTTCGAGTGCCACGAAACGCTCGAAGCTGCTTGGAATCAGGAAGCGGGTCCTGTCCGCGAAGTGTATCGAGCGATCCTGCAAGTGGGCATTGCCTACTACCAAATTCAGCGTGGTAACTATCGGGGCGCTGAGAAAATGTTTCTGCGGATGGTACAGTGGTTCGCGCCGCTGCCTGATCATTGTCAGGGAATCGATGTGGCACAGCTTCGCGCTGATGCACTCGCCGCTCACGCCCATCTCGAAGCGCTTGGCCCGGAACGGATCAAGGAGTTCGATCTATCCCTACTCAAGCCCATACACTACGAAGGCACATCGCCTTGAGCGAAGGTCGTTTCACTGGAAAGGTCGCACTGGTCACAGGCAGCGGGCGGGGGATCGGCAAAGCCATTGCGAATCGGCTGGCGACGGAAGGAGCCGACGTGGTGATCAACTTCTTTCGCAATCGTGCGCCCGCCGAACAGACTGCCGACGAAATCCGTGCGCTGGGCGGCAAGGTGTTGCTGGTCAAAGCTGATGTGAGCGATGATGGCGATCTCAAGCAGCTTTTTGCGCGAGTTCAGGCGACTTTTGACGGCCTTGATATTCTGATCAATAACGCTGCATCGGGCTATAACCGCCCGGTCATGGAACAGCGCATCAAGGGTTGGGACTGGACAATGAACATCAATGCGCGGGCGGCGTTATTTGCCGCACAATACGCAGCTCCCATGATGCAAGCGCGAGGCGGCGGAGCCATCATCAATTTGACAAGCATCGGTGCAGGGCGTGTACTGCCTAATTACGCGGTGGTGGGGGCTTCTAAAGCCGCCCTCGAAGCGTTGACCCGCTACCTTGCCGTCGAACTGGCTCCCATGAATATAGTAGTTAATGCTGTTTCTGCGGGAGTCGTCAATACCGATGCGTTGCAGCACTTCGAGGTTATGAAAGAATGGGCTGACGCACGACTCGACCTTGCCGAGACCCGCACACCCGCCGGACGGTTGGTCACTGCCGAGGATGTAGCAGCGGTAGTAGCCTTTCTCTGTTCCCCCGATGCCGCTATGATTCGTGGGCAAGTATTGCTAGTCGATGGCGGCTTTACGTTAGGCTTCTAATTGATGAAGCAAATCAAGCAAATGAAGCAAATCAAAAACGGACAAATAAGGGCAGAGTCGTGCTGTTCTAGGAATAAACCTCAGCTGCTTGATGTTAGGACAGACAGGCGATGTGGCAAATAGCAAGCGGCAACTTTGCGCTCTTAACCTAATGGATCAAGGAATTAGAAGATACCTAACCCTACAGGGAGAAAAGTGTTCATGAAATGGGTAGGGAAACAGAATGGTTCAAGCACGTCTCAAAGTCATCAATCAACGATTGAAAATGATGAAAGGAATGGTTGTGACTGACCGCTTCACTTCCTACCTATCGCCCGTGGCTTGTTGCGCTTTCTCAAACAGCGCTTTTTCTTCGTCTCTCAGTCGAAATTGTCGTTTTCCCACTCGCTCATTTGCCATGCCTGATTAAATCGAAATTCCTTCAACCATGCCTCAAGTACCTGTTCACCCTTGCGGTTCGTGACAAAAACGGCACTTTCCGCATGATCCTTTGCCAACGCTTCTATTTCATAGATTGAGAGTATTTTCTTGTACAGCCCACGTTCGCGTGACTGTTTTACCATCGCATCACCAAAGAATTTTTACAATTGCTGTCCCTGTTATCAAGGGATTGGAAAGTAATTAGCGGCGCATCGAGCCACCGTTTGGATGCTCCAAGTACTCAACCACTGTGGCAACATCCCCACGACGCAAATGTTCTTCGGGCAAATCCCGGTTCACGACGACCCGCGAATACAATTCCGGTTTCATGGTTCATTCCTTTGCTGGTTTTAAGGTAACAATACGATAGCTACCATCACTTTTTTGCTGAGGATGACAGTTTCATCGGTTCCGATCCCTTCTTTTCTAGGAAAGTGGATCTAGTTCAAGATCGTCTAGCACGAGGATACGCAACTCCGTCACTCGTTTGATACCGAAATCGTTTGTTAAAAATGCTTGGCAACCTGACTCTAGCGCTGTGGCAACTTGGATCGCATCGGGTGTTTTGAGGTTGTAACGCGCTCGTAATTCGGCAGCAACCCGCGCAATCTTTGCATCGGTGGCTACTAAAAGAAATCCGGCGCTGTTCAGCAATATATCCTCGTATTCGTTCACGAGATCAGTTCTACCTATTTTTATTGGTTGGGTTAGCACTTCTGTTAACGTAAGTGCAGCGCTGACACCAGCACTTGAACCCTGAGTGATATGCTGAATAACTGTCTTTATCCGATCAAAATAGACAGGATGTTTTTCCACGAAGTAAATTAGCGGAGCAGTGTCAATGCCGATCTGGGTAATGTTTTGTAAAGCATCCCGAATGATCACGGACGATGATCCCATTCGCTGCGAAGCTGATCTACATATTTCTGAGCGTCGATCCCCTCCCAGATTTCCGCGCCAAGTCCTGCAAGCTCTGTAAGGCTGCGTTTTGTCTGCGGAAGTTTACCGATCTCAGGATCAGCAAGTGTATCAACCAATAGCTTGATAAGTTCGCGCCGTTCATCTATCGAAAGCGCCCTTGCTTCACGTACAATGTCTTGCAGGGTCATTATTTATCCTTTCCACCCATCTTTAATGAGTGCATGTCTTACCGTATCATGATAACGATCTTTGGCGAGCATGTGGTCATTTGTTCCTATTCATGGCTACTCGTCAACCCTGATCCAATGTGTGCGAGAAGTCATACAGTAAACCAAGACAATATACTGATGTCACTCAGTTTTAGCTGTTTCGCTTCAGAATCTATAGGCCAGCATGTTTTTTCAAATAATCGCCAAGAACAAGAAGTTCTTTAGCCTTTACAATAAATCCAAGATTTACCATAGTCGGCACTACAGTCCGTGATCCAGTTGTTGTGGGAATCGGTTCAACTTCAAGACGACCTTCTAGGTTATATAATGGCCCTCCAAACAGAACACCTAACAAGATGGCACGAGCCCCTACAACAAATCCATTTTTTGTGCCGTAACCACCTTCATTAATAACGAGGACCGGAGATCCTGAAGATCCCGGAAAACAAGCCCATCAATTACAGTGATACTCTTGCCTTCGAAATCCAAAGCGGGATGAGAAGCCGTTATCCCACGCCTGATTATAGGTGGATTATTCACACTATCCCAAAGGCCAATTGGATATCCAAACATCAAAATATCTTCTACCGCACTTAGATTCTCAAGTTGTGTATCAGATTGTATTAGAGTTTCATCCAAGGCCATAGTGTAAATCTCTTTGCCCAAGCTGGACTTGACTTCTGATGTAATCGGATTAATAAACATAGCGCACAAATCAATTTCTTCGGCTGGGTGAAGTAGCCATCGCGTCTCAAAATCATTTAGTAGAATACGAAGGTATTTCCCAGATGGCTTAATCCCTTCTTCGGCATGTTCAGCCTCATGAAAGCATATACGACCACTCTGTGCTCCAGCGATAACATGCTTATTCGTAATAATTACTGGCAGATTTCTTTGATCATCAATGCGGTAAGAAAAAAAGAACTCGGTGCCAACACTTTGTGATCCATTTGAACCTATTGCTTCAATACGTACTGAACTGAAAAGTAACTGCTCACTCGCGGATTTTGGCGTAATCATATATTAATCCTCGGTTGTAATGTTACTGCTAGGAATTGTCCAATTGATTCAAAAAGTCGTACCCCAGAACCGAGACAATGTACTAACGGCGATCAACGCCGTTTACAAGCTCAATCCGCTGAATGTGTGGAGCTTGATAAAGGTAGGATAACAAATTAAATCTGTTTAGACTTAATGTCGCTACTCAAAACGGTTCGGTTTTAGGGTTTTATGATTGTGGTTCGCGCAGAATACCTTGAAGAGTCATTAATTATCCGTTCCGTTATGGATGAAGGCACCTTCTACAGTGCTTAGATAGCGATCTTTGTCGAGTAGTTCACTTAGGAATACCGCTTACAAATGATCAAGAAAATACCAATAAGCAAAACCTAAGGCGAAACCGACAATCATGCTAATCCACCCCCCTCGATCCATGTGATAAACAGGAATCTCAGGAACCGTGATAATAGCCCATATACCAAGGGCTGCTAGAACTGGACCTATAACCGTAGATTTGATCTCAAAACTAAGATACGCCGAGTGAGCGCTAGACCAATTCATTACAATAAAGAGAATACCAATGCCGATGAGTAAACTTCCGACCAAGCGCGATTTAAAGCTATCACTCATAACAACTACCTCCATTGGGTGATTTTAAGCATTGTCCAATTGATCCAAAAAGTCATACTCCATACCGAGACACTATACTGCAACCCTTGAAGGCCAATTTTACTCTGAAACCACTGAATGTAGCGATGTGCGTGTTGATTTAGAAACTTGGCATCCCCCATATACGAATTGTGCCATCGGCGCTGGATGAAACACGCAGGGTACTATCCGAACTAAATTCTTGGCGTAGTTTACCCACCCAGGCTCGATGAGGAGTTGTCACTCACCGGGCGATCTCGCTTTATGGCACTCTTGACTCTCACCTTACCTGAGACACTATAGTAACAATATCTCTGTGCACGGAGTAGCGAGATGATCAAAATAGGAGATTTTGCCCGTATCGGACAAGTTTCAGTCGTGACGCTGCGTCATTATGACGAAATCGGTCTGCTCAAACCTGTTTCAGTAGATAAGTTCACAGGATACCGCAACTACTCGGTGTCTCAACTGCCACGCCTCAACCGGATTTTGGCCCTCAAGGATTTGGGGTTTTCGCTGGAACAGATTGAGCAAGTGCTGAACGGACTCACCGCCGAGCAACTGCGCGGAATGTTGAAGATGAAACATGCGGAAGTAGAACGGCAAATCGCTGATGAGCAGGCACGACTGGCACGTATTGAAGCTCGGTTGAAGCAAATTGAAATGGAGGATACTATGCCAGAGTATGATGTAGTGCTGAAGATTGTTCCTGCAATGCTTATCGCTTCGCGCACAGTGACGATTCCCACCAATGACCAAGTTCCGGTATATCTGGATGCAGCGCTCTGGGAAGCATATAACTATGCAAAAGATTATGGTGCAAAAAACATCGGTCATTGGTTCGCCTTGTGGCATCAAGCCGCCGAAATCCATGCCGATGAAATCGCAGAAGCAGCCATACCTATTGACCGCTCTCTGCCCAATACGGAGCAGATGAAAGTCTACGAATTACCACAGACGCAGGTTGCCTCTATAATCCATCATGGCGCGTTCGAGAATTTCTTCCAAGAACATACGACACTGCTCAAATGGATCGAGGCCAATGGCTACGAGATCGTTGGTCCTTACCGGGAAATCTATATCAACCATGACCGCAATAATATGGTCGATTCGGCAACCGAAATTCAATATCCGGTGAAGAAATAATCATGACAACAGTGGGAAAACCCAAAATCGACGAGCGACCAGAACAGCAGTATATGGGGATCAGGACCCAGACTCCCTTTAAGGGGATGTTCACAGTGATTGATAAGCAACTGTTTAAGGAGTTAAGAGCCTGGATGAAACAAGAGGGCATAGAGCCAGCAGGGCCGCCATTTCTTCGCTATCACGTTATCAATATGGAAGGCGAGATGGACCTTGAAGTTGGGATTCCGGTTGCCAAAGCGCTGCCAGGTAATGGGCGTGTGTGTCCTGGAGTGCTGCCCGGTGGGCGCTATGCCAGCCTGATTTACATTGGACACGGCTATACTGGCAATGGGGCCTTGGTCAGATGGGGCATCGAGAAGGGCCTTGCCTGGGATCAATGGGATGATCCGAAGGGCAATGCGTTCCGCGCACGTTACGAGCGCTATCTCACCGACCCGAAAATCCAGCCGCTAAAGACGAAATGGGAAATCGAGGTAGCGATCAGGCTGACTGATTAACGAATTTGACATGGCTCAATAGGCGTTTCGGGGAGGTGGCTTTAAAAAATGCTCAAAACGCGGGTAATCTTGAGTGATTTATTGTCAACCTCCCTGAAACACCCGAAGAGCCAAAACTTATAGCAACTCGCAGTTTCATTACCATCGTCCGCTTATAATACAGTGCGATTTCATTGAAGTAATTACCGTACTAAGAATTGTCTAGCCGAAACCCATGCCCGCGCACCGTCACGATATATTCGTGCGCCGGGTCAATCTGCGCGATGCGATCTCGTAGGCGGCGCACCAGTGCGTCAATGGCTTGTTCGCTCACCCCTTCGCTGATCACCTGAGGCCACACGGCCTCGATCACGTTTTCGCGGGTGCAGATTCCGCCTTGTGCATCCAGCAGGAGTTCAAGCAAGCGGTATTGGGGCAGACTCAACGGCGGGTTAATCTCCCGGTCACCGATAAATACGCGGCGCGATCCACGATCCAGCCGCAGACCACCCGTCGCAGGCAGCATATCGTTGAAGGAGATGGGCGCGGTAGCCTCCGATTCGACAAACGATATTTTGACCACCAGCGCAATATGGATCTCGTCACCGTCTTTGAGCAGCCGTTCACCCTTGAGCGGCTGCCCATTGACCCATGTACCGTTTTTGCTCTCAAGGTCTTCGACGTAATACTGCTCGTCGATCAGCTTAATCTTGATGTGCTCACGCGATACTTGCTTTTCGGGTAACACAAGATCGCATTCGTTGCCACGCCCAATCAATAGGGTCTCGGTCTGGAGCGTCCAGCGCTGCCCCGCTCGTTCGCCTTCCTGAAAGACTAAAACAGGTAGTTCCCGCTGTGTCATAAATTCTCTCCCGACAGGAAAATAATTGTGGATCAGGCAGCGCAACGCGGCCTGTCACCGGGTAATAATGCGAACTGCACATTCAGACTTAGCCGACTATACCATTGCCGCTAGACGAGCGCGAACTCAAGATATTCCTTCCTGACCCGCTTTTCTGGGGTCAGGCCTAGAATATCGACTAGTATTTCGCTAATAAGCGTCGCTTTATATTCTGCGTCATGCTTAGACCACGTCTGACTTTTTATCTCTAGAAACAGTCCATCCAATTGAGGGATCGTGACTTCATCCATATTCACGTAGAATAGCACACCCTTGTATAAAATGTGCCAACGCTTACGATTCTTCTGGACTTCGCGCTGTTCATTGGGACGAAAGTATTCGCGATAGAAGCGCAATGGACGATTGGCTCTGGCGATATACTGTGAACGGCTCAACAGCACCGCCTCATCAAATTCACGCTCTTTCGTCGGTGAGGTATAGGTCAGTCGGGTACGCACGGTATCGACTTCACCCTCTTTAGTCAGCACATCATCTTCCCGATACCGGACACGTCCCTGAGTTTCGTCAAGAAAGATAAAATACTGATCATACTGGCGGTAATGGGTAAACTTAACGGTCTGTACACGACTGTCATTGAACAGTGGCTCAAGGACTGTTTCATCATTGACCCGTGCCTTGACCTGAATCTCAAAACTTTCTTCCTGCGCCACCCCACCAATCGCGATCAATTTGTTGAGGACATTGCCTTCGCGGGCGATCAGGAAAGCATCGATCTCACCCGCCATGATCTGTGCTTCACGCATGACGCTAACTTCGTCCACGGTCAGCAATTGACGATCCCGCATCAACCACTTGCCATTGACCATCACATGGGCAACATCGGCACTCTTAGCGGCATACACGATCTGGCTGTATACCGCATCAGGGTCGCGGGTAAAGCTCGGTGTATTATGCAGTGTGTTGCGATCCACGATGATAATATCGGCACGCTTGCCCACTTCCAGACTGCCTGTCAGGTGGCCCTGATACATCGCCTGTGCGCCGAGCCGAGTGGCCATTGTCAAGGCTTGTTTGGCTGGCAGCGCCGTCGGGTCAAGAGTCGCGCCCTTTGCCAGAAGTGCGGCAAGCCGCACTTCCTCGAACATATCCAGATCGTTATTGCTAGCAGGGCCATCCGTGCCGATCCCCACATTTAGCTGGCGATCTAACATCTCTTTGATGGGGGCGATTCCGCTGGCGAGTTTAAGATTACTGGTCGGGCAGTGCGCTACGCCCGTATTGTGGTTAACCAGCGTCCTGATTTCGCCAGAATCGACGTGAACGCAGTGAGCAGCTAGCGTTTTCGCGTCAAGCAATTTCAACTTCTTGATACGCGGCACTTCGGGCATATCGAATTCTTTGCGGCTATCTTCGACTTCAAGGCGCGTCTCAGCGATATGGATCAGCAGCGGGACATCGAATTCCAGCGCAAGATCGGCGCAAGCCAGCAAGATTTCGTCCGTGCAGGTATAGGGCGCGTGCGGTGCAATAGCGGGTATGATCAACTCATGGCCTTGCCACTCCTGCACGAACTTGCGGGTCAGGGCTAGACTCTCATCAAAGCTGTCGGCATCGGGAGCCGGGAACTTTAACACGCTCTGACCGAGTACTCCGCGCATCCCGACCTCAGCCGTTGCCGCTGCGACATCGGCCTCATAATAGTACATATCCGCGAACATGGTTATGCCAGAACGGATCATTTCGGCACAAGCCAATTTTGTCCCCAAACGGCAAAAGTCCGGGTTCACAAAATTCTGCTCAGTGGGCATCATATAGCCCATGAGCCACACGTCGAGCCGTAGGTCGTCAGCAACGCCGCGCAGCAGTGTCATGGCGGCGTGAGTATGGGCATTGACCAGCCCCGGCATAATCACCTGTCCTGTACACAATATCAGATCGTCAGCGGCGTAATGGCTTTGAATATCCTCGGCAGGACCAACCGCTACGATTGAGTTGCCTTTGATCGCCACAGCACCGTTGGGAAAAAGATCTAACGCTTCATTCATCGTTAGCACGACACCACCGGATAAAATCGTATCGACTCGTTCCATTATGTTCTCACCGTCTCCCATTCGCTGGCTATGATGATCTGGCTTGAGTTCATCGTCAATTTAACCGCTTAGTATAGCGCAGTATTGCGGTGTCTTCCGGCAGATACCGAAAATTAACAATTGTGAGCCACAATCGCGCTCTGTGAAATTTGCGATTTCGGTTCGATTCGGGTAAGTTTGATATGGTAAAGTAAGTGTTGTTACACCTTCCACATCTAAACTTTCACTTGAAACTTCTTTTGGGCTATAGCAGGTCATGTTCGTAACTTGATAAAGTCTTGTGCTTAAATAACTGCCTGTTAGTTATCAACCCGCCTTCTCAATTTAATTATCTGGAGACTCACAATGCTTTCGCCTGTTTCCGCGAGTGAGTTCGTGGTGAGCAGCGCCGTTAAGTACGATCAACGTTCGCTGCGTGGGTGGCTTATTTCGCATTTGTTGCGGCATAAGATGCTGATTGTCTTGCTAGTCACTGGCGCATTTGGCAATGCGGGAATGGCGATTGCTATTCCTTCGATAATCGGAGTTGCGTTCAATGTGGTACTGCAACCGCAGCCCAACCTCGATACGATTAACATTCTGGTACTGCTTGTCCTTGTGACGCAAGTGACACGAGCAGCTTTGATGTTTACCCGGAATATCGCTGCCGAAGCGCTAGGTCAATATATGGAGCGTGATGTCCGGGAAGAACTCTATGCTAATCTACTTGGCAAGAGCATGACCTTTCACAGTACCCAAGCCGTTGGTGAAATCATGGCGCGGGCGACGAACGATGTCCACGAACTTAACCTGATGCTTAATCCCGGCCTAAATATGGTGATTGGGTCAGCGATGTTCGTGATTTATCCGCTGGTCTTTGCACCACTCATCAAACCCGAACTGCTGTTGACTCCCGGCCTTTTTGCAGTGGGGTATGCGCTGGCGGTACGTTCCTACGCCTCCCAACTACGTCCGGCGACACAACGAGTCCGCGCCCGTTTCGGGGATATGAACGCTGGACTTGCCGAGGCTATCGACGGGATTGAAACGGTTAAGGGGGCTTCACAGGAAAGTCAGGAAATTACGCGGTTTGATAAAAATGCTACTGCTTACCGCGATGCGTTTGTCAGCCAGAGCGATATTGAGGCTCGTTTCATTCCACTGCTGCTGCTCGGTATTGCCACCGGAGCCGCGTTCCTGCACGCCCTGCTGCTTTTCCGAGCCGGACAAATTAACGTTGGACAGGTTGTGACCTATATGGGTTACATTCAGATGTTCGCCTTTCCCGTGTATATCTCACAGTTTGGCTTTACGAACTTGTCTCTCGGCGTAGCAGCGTCGAATCGTGTTCGCTCGCTAATCCTGATTCAGACTGAACTTGATGAAAACAAGCACGGACATC
>JBDTVG010000088.1:0-14709 GCA_040007395.1 Chloroflexota bacterium | reverse complement strand
GGACTAGCCAATAAAGAGGAGTATTTACAAAAAATACAACTAACCATTGATGCTGTCCGCGCAAACAATATCCCAGTTATCTACGTCGTCATAGGTTTTCGACCCGACATGCCAGAATTCAATCCTCGCAGCAAAGGACTCCGTGCTCTGCGTGATACCGGGACTGCTGACGCATTGGTCAACCCTATACCCGTTTTGCCACTCACAGAAACGGATGTAGTTGTCACGAGGCGGCGAGTTAGCGCGTTTACCGGAAGCGATCTTGAAATAATACTCCGAGCAAAAAATATAGACCACCTTGTTCTCACTGGCCTATCGACGAGCGGTGTCGTGCTTTCAACACTCCGTGAAGCGGTCGACAAAGACTACCTACTGACAGTATTATCCGATCTATGTGCAGATCGCGATGAAGAAGTACACCGCGTCCTCACTGAGAAAGTGTTTCCGAGGCACGCCGATGTCCTATCCTCAACCGCATTCAGGGAGGGACTTTCAAAACCTCACCCTATCGCTTTATGAGTTGTGGCTAGGGTGAGGTACATCGCTATATCACGAATGAGCAGCGTTTTGCGGCTGTGCGTATGCCTTGAGATACCACTGCCACGTTCGTTCTAATCCTTCATGCACCGACACCTTTGGCGCAAACCCAAGCAATCGCCGCGCCCGACTGTTATTGCAATACGTGATCGGCGGTTCGCTTGCCGGGGCTGGTACATTGATGCGCTCAACGGTTTTGCCGCTTAACTGCTCAAAATAATCGACGAACTCGCTCATCGAGAGGGGCGCACCGCAGCCCAGATTGATCACTTCATAGCCAAGTGGACAGTCTAGCGCCGCCACGACTCCCGCTACGGCATCGTCGATATACGTCCAGTCGCGGCTCAATTTGCCAGCATCGTACAAGGTGACAGGCTGGTCTTCGCAGATGGCCTTGATGACTTTCAGCGGCATCATATCCGGGCGACCTTGCGGGCCATACACATTGAAAAAGCGAAGGCAGGTCACATTGAGTCCGAATAGGTGGTGGTAGGAGTGCGCCAGAATTTCGGCGGCACGCTTGCTCGCTGGGTATGGAGCCAATGGCCTGTCGGCGCTGTCTTCCTCGACAAACGGAACGCGGGCAGTCTTACCATACACCGATGAGGTAGAAGCTTGAATAAACTGCTTGACGTTATGCTTACAGGCGGCTTCCATCAATTGCAGGCTGCCGTTGACATTGACATCGAAGTATAGGGCGGCTTCCTCAACAGAGTTCCGCACGCCTGCCATCGCTGCTAGATGCGCCACTCGGTGAATGTCATGCTTCTCCATGATACTATTAACCAGTGCTGCATTCCGCACATCGCCTTCGATGACCGTAACATCGGAATCATTCGCAAAACGAGCGACATTTGCCCGCTTCAGCGCAGGGTTGTAATAGCTGTTGAAGTTGTCGAGCAGGACAACGGGTTCCTTGAGCGCTCGTAATGCGCTGGCAAGGGCGCTGCCGATAAAGCCCGCACCCCCTGTGATCAGGGTTGACATTCACCGCTCCTTTAATTTTTTGGCTTTGATTATGCTGTTCATTTAATTATTCTGATTCGCGAATATCTTGCACGATCATCTGCAAGGTACGTGTATCTTTCCACTCGTTCATATCGATGCGATATGCGAGATCCACATAGTCCGGCAGATCCTCGATCAAGT
Organism: Chloroflexota bacterium; assembly: GCA_040007395.1. Taxonomy (GTDB): domain Bacteria; phylum Chloroflexota; class Anaerolineae; order Aggregatilineales; family UBA2796; genus DATGFK01. Next base: position 13,023 of record JBDTVG010000088.1, on the reverse strand, counting down.
CACCCATCCCAAAGGCTATCGCATCCTGCGTGCGACTGCCATCAAAAACCTGCAAACTCAGGTGGGCATTTTCCTTGCCAAGCGTTTTGGACTTGATAATCTTCAAGTGCTTCGTGCAAAGGATCGGCGCGGCGTTGTCATGTCCACACGGTTCCAATGCGCCCAGTGCTTCGTACAGCGTTTCGTTGACCTGCCCTAATTGCACTTCCGCGTCGATCTGTATGCTAGGCCGCAAGTCTTTATCATGGAGACTCTTGTCCGCAATCGCCATTATCTTTTCGTGAAAGACTGGCAAATTCTCATTGTAGATGGCAAAGCCTGCCGCCTGCGCGTGACCCCCATGCCGGATCAGCAGATCGGCGCACTGATCGAGCGCTTCGGTGATGTTGAACTCGGCAATGCTGCGGCATGACCCGTGACTCTCATGTTCACCGCGATGCAGGACAATGGCGGGTCGGTAATATTCCTCGGTCAGCCGTCCTGCCACCAAGCCGACGATCCCCTGCTGGAAAGCCGCATCAATCGCGAAAATCAGTGGAACGTCGCCCTCGCCAATGCCAGCCAACGTTCGAGCGTGTTCCTGCGCCGCACGGGTAAGCTCCTGACGCTTCACATTCAGCGTTTGCAACTGCTGCGCGAGATCACTGGCAACTTGGAGATCATCGGTCAAGAGCAACTCATAAGCCAACATTGCGCTTTCAAGCCGACCTGCTGCGTTGATACGCGGACCAAGCGTAAAGCCGATGGCGGTGGCATTCATCTTTTCGGGTTCTAGCCCGGCTACTTTGAGCAGTGCCCGCACCCCGACCCGTCGCGCTTGCTGCAAATGTCGCAGCCCACGTACCACTAACGAACGATTTTCTGGGCGACTCAACGGCGCAAGATCGGCAACCGTGCCAATCGCCACGAGATCGAGCAAATCTTCGGCTTGAAGCGATACTTCGCGTTTATCCTGTGCAGCACTAACTTTGAGCAATGCCTCTGCCAGTTTATAAGCGATCCCGACACCGGCTAACATCTTTTCGGGATAGAGACACCCCGGCTGCTTGGGATTGATGACGGCTAACGCATTGGGAATATCTGGCCCAACCGAATGATGATCGGTGATAATCATATCCAGACCGCACTGCTTGCCGATCTCGACTTCGGGCAAGGAACGAATGCCGCAATCCACCGTAATGATGACTCGTGCGCCTTTGTGCGCCAGCGCTTCGAGTGCCGCTGAGTTCAGCCCGTAGCCTTCATCAACGCGGTGTGGAATATATGGCTTAACATTCGCGCCCAATGCTTGCAGCGTGCTGACCAGCAGCACGGTACTCGTTACGCCGTCGGCATCAAAGTCGCCATAGACGATGATCAGTTCTTGTTTCTTGATGGCAGTGCGTATCCGTCCGACGGCCTGAGCCATGCCTCGCATTTTGAATGGATCATCCACCGAGACTTGCCCATCGAGAAACGCACTGGCAGCGTCGGGAGTCGTGTAGCCGCGATTATACAAAATGCGTGCCACAACTGGATGAAAATGCTGAAAGCGACTAGCTTCTGCGGCAGGGAGAGATGGGCTAACTTGCCATCTTTTAGACTGGATAGGCAATCCTGATGCCTCGACTGACTGCTCAGTATCTACGTTTGATTGGGCACTCAGTTTAACATGATAGTACGCCTGCTACAAGGCGAGATGCGGTGTTATGCACAGCAACCAGACAATAAATTACCAGACTGCTGCGAGTCCGCACTCGGATTAACCCTGACAGCGCTTTACACCAAGTTGGGCACTCTATACGTATAGTGTCTTTGAGCAGGGTTGCCTCGCTTGAACCATTCAGTAGTGCCAGTGCGGCTAAGGAGCTTCTACCATGAAATCAATTGTCTACACGCAATACGGATCACCGGATGTCATTAAACTGGTGGAGGTCGAAAAGCCCACGCCGCAAGACCATGAAGTTTTGGTGAAGGTTCATGCTGCCGCGGTCAATCCGCTTGACTGGCATCTCTTGAGAGGTGCGCCGTTCTTAGCACGTTTCGAGAACGGCCTTCGAACCCCCAAGACTACAAAACTTGGGGCCGACATTGCTGGATACGTTGAAGCAATAGGCACAAACATTACTCAGTTTCAAGTGGGCGATGCAGTCTTTGGCACACTTTCCATAAAAGTGTTGGGCGGCTTTGCCGAATATGTCTGCGTTCCTGAAGAATTTTTGGTCTCGAAACCGAATAATCTCTCGTTCGAAAGCGCCGCCGCGGTACCTGTTGCCGCCTTGACCGCCTTACAGGGCTTGCGCGATAAAGGCCAGATTCAGCATGGGCAAACGGTGCTGATCAACGGTGCATCGGGCGGGGTGGGGTCGTTTGCCGTCCAGATCGCTAAATCGTTTGGGACAGAAGTAACGGGAGTGTGCAGCACGCGGAATTTAGACATGGTGCGTTCGATTGGCGCGGATCATGTGATCGATTACACCAAAGAAGATTTTACCCACACTGGTCAGCATTATGACCTAGTGTTCGATGCAGTCGGCAATCTTTCGATTGCGGACTATAAACGGGCGCTTACCCCCAATGGCACTGCTTCCGTTGCTGGATTCACTACCTTGCCGCGTTTGTTTCAAGTGATGCTCATGGGGCCATGGGTATCCCGAACTGGCAGCCAGAAAATCGGTCTGATGGAGACAGCAAGCCCGAACAAACAAGATTTGGTTTTTATCAGAGGGCTTCTTGAAGCCGGGAAGGTTGTTCCGGTCATCGACAGATGTTACTCGTTGAGCGAAGTGCCAGAGGCTATCCGCTATCTTGAAGCGGGTCATGCCAGAGGAAAGGTCATCGTCTTGGTTGAACCGAACGAGCAATAAGGAGCGTATTCCCTACCGTTGGTGGACTCTCACTCATACTGCGGTAAATCACACCGCCCGCCTCTATGTTAATAAAGGTGGGCGGCGGTTTGTGGAGATGGAGGAGACTTGAACTCCTCGTCCGAAGAGATTTGATTGCGTGCGTCTACAAGCGTAGTCTGCCTATTTAAGTTTCGCCTACGGCAACCCCGGCTGACAGGGACTCGCTTTGGCTAACCGATGATCTTAAACGCTGTTTATCGGTATCACAACGTAGCAATCCGGTATTAGTTTCGCCTGCGGACTACACCAACCGGATCTGATGTAGGCAGACGGGCTATCCCGCAGGATAGCCTATCTCACTTTTGCTACTTAGGCAGCGAGAGCGAGACGTTGAGTGCTGTTGTTGGCACTTAATTGTTTGCCCGTTTTTACGAGGTCGTGCGCCTCGGCTTGCAGCATACCCCCAGCCTTCCCCGTCGAAACCTGTCATCCCCCTATGTTGACTATTATAGCAGAGTTTCGCCAAAGTTGAAGATCGAATGATAGGGTGACGGACAACGCAGGCATTGTCCCTACGAAACGCCGTTTGGACATAGGACAGGGCATACCCTGTCCGCTGCATGGTTGAATAACCCACTGCGTAGCGAAGGGGCTTTCAGACTGGGCAGGGTTATCGCTAGTTGGGGGTCTGGGGCAGCACATGGTAGTGCTTGAAGCCCACCCAGACCTGCGAACCGGGTATGATGCCCTGTATGGCGGTATCACTGGTATTCAACAGTGCGTTCAAAGTCGTAAGCTGTTCGTCGCTGTCCAGCAGCCTAATCGCGATGCGTTGGGCGGCTCCGGCAAACACCACATCTTGCACGATGCCACGCCCAATCTGCTGCCCTTGAAGCTGATCGGGGTGTTGAGCCAGTTCGACTTCTTCGGGTCGCAGCAGAATATCCACCGATTGATTGCCGTGACAGTCTGGCCCGTGTGCCGCGGAAAGTTCTGTTTCCCCAACATAGAGTTTGCCGTTACGTCGCTGGCCTTGCAGCAAGTTCGCGTTGCCTAGAAAACTTGCCGTAAAGCGACTGCGCGGTGTGCGATACAGTTCGCTCGGTGTACCGATATCCAGCAAGTGTCCCCGTTCGATAATGCCGATGCGATCCGCCAGTTCAAAGGCTTCGTCCTGATCGTGCGTGACCAGAATCGTCGTGACTTTGAGCCGCTGCTGAATCATCCGCAAATTCTGGCGAAGCTGAATACGGATCTTGGCATCTAACGCGCCAAACGGTTCGTCCAGCAAGAGCACTTGCGGTTGGTGAGCTAACGCCCGCGCCAACGCCACGCGCTGCTGCTGCCCGCCGGAAAGTTGCGACGGGAACCGATCTCCCAACCCCGCCATGCCGATCAGCTCCAAGAGTTCGGTCACACGCTCGGCACGTTCCCGGCGCGACACATGCTGAATATCCAGCGCAAAGCTGATATTTTCGCCAACCGTCATGTGCCGGAACAGCGAATAGTTCTGGAACACAAAGCCGATGCCCCGCTTCTGCGGCGCGAGATCGGTCACATCGTTGCCATGCAGCAGCACCCGTCCGCTTTCCAGCGGCGTTAGCCCCGCGATAATCCGCAGCAGCGTACTCTTGCCGCTGCCGCTTGACCCCAACAAGACAAATAATTCGCCCGCGTTTACTTCTAGGGAGAAGTTTTCGAGGATGCCCTGTTCGCCGTAACTTTTAGTTACTTGTTCCAATAAAATCGACATCTTGGACTTCCTCCTGTATCACATCAAGTGTTTTCGGACGACGCTTGAACTGTTCCATACCCATCAAAAGGACCACGGAGAGGAGTGCAAGGACGATTGAAACCCCATACGCGCCGATCTTGTTTCGGTCATTGAGCGCTCGAAAAACATACACAGTTGCGCTTTCACTGTAGCCTTGGATCGCGCCGCCCACGACCACCACTGCGCCAAATTCACCCAACGCACGCGCGAAAGTCAACGCCAACCCATACAGCAGCGACCAACGAATTTCCGGCAGCACGATGCGCCAAAAGGTTAACCAGCGATTCGCGCCGAGCGTGTATGCGCCTTCTTCCTGTTCGGGGCCGAGATTGGCAAGCACGGGCATGACTTCGCGGGTTACGAATGGCATCGACACGATGATGGTCGCGATGAGCATTCCCGGCAGTGCGAAGGCAATCTGGATACCGGGGATATTGATCCAGCCCTGCCGACCAAACAGCACGATCAGCACATAGCCGATAATCACGGGCGAGATAATAAAGGGCGCATCTACCAGCGCACTAAGCAGTCGTTTGCCGGGGAATTGGTGGCGCACCAGCACCCACGCCAGCACGACTCCTGCTACTAAGTTTACTAAGGCAGCGATGATCGAAAGAAATAGCGTGACTTGAAAAGCATGAATAACATCGGGTTCGGTTAGCGCGGCGAACAGACCATCTAGCCCCTTGCCGAATGCCCCTTGCACGATGGCAGCAATAGGCGCGATGATCAGGCCGCCTGCATACAGCAGCACGATGCCCACTAGCATAAATTGAAGGGGAGAACGAAGTTTGACCTCACGCATGGGTCGGGTTTCTCCGCTGTAAGAAATCTACACCGAGCGTAATGCCAAACGCGATCAATAGCAAAATCACCGAGACACCGCTGGCGGCCTGCATATCGCCGGCTTCGACCTGCGCGTAGATATAGACCGAGGCCACTTGTGTCCGCATCGGGATATTGCCCGCGACGATCACGACGGAGCCGAACTCGCCTAGCGCACGGGCAAAGGTCAGCAATCCCCCGGTGATAATGGCAGGGCGAATGGCGGGCAAAATCACCCGGCGGAAAGTCCGCAAGGGCGATGCACCAAGCGTATAGGCCACTTCCTGCTGGTCAACGTCAAGCTGCATCAGGACAGGCTGCACCGTTCGCACCACAAAAGGATAGCTGATAAACAGTAGCGCCAGCACAATTCCCGGCGGCGCAAAAAGGATACGGATGCCTAACTGCGTTTCAAAGAAGCCGCCAATCGCTGTTTGCGGCCCATAGAGCAAGACCAGCATCACGCCCGTGACCAGCGTGGGAATAGCGAACGGCAGATCAATCAGTGTATTCAGTATCGCCTTACCGGGAAACTTATAACTAACCAGTACATAGGCGGTGAGCGTCCCCATGATCACGTTGATCACGGTCATCAGGGCGGAAGTCCACAGCGTCAGGCCAACCGCCCGCAGCGCCGCTGGACGGGTTACGCTTTGGATAAATACGTCTAATCCATAGCGAAACCCCTCAACGTGAATCACGATGAGGGGGATGATTACACAGGCCGTTAAGTAGCACAGCGCCGCAAAACGCAAGCCCCATGTCCCATAAGGAATCTGGAAACGCACGGCAGAGCCTGACTTTACACTCGGCTTTAGCGACTCTGTAGACACAGACAGCTCTGCCATAAGCGACTTATTGCCCCTTGATTTCTGTCAAGAGCTTGGTAAACATGCCATCTTTGCCGAAGATAGCCGGATCTGCTTTGTCCCAGCCACCGAACTCATCAATGGTAAACTGATCCTTCATGGCGGGGAACTGCTTGATAATCTCTGGGTCTTTGAGAAGGGTTGGATCTACCGGACGGAAGCCGTACTTAGCAAAAACCTTCTGGGCATCGGTACTCCACAGAAAGTTGACAAAGGCTTCGGCAACCTCGCGAGTGCCATGCTTATCGACATAGGCATCGATCACGGCGACAGGCGTTTCGATCAGGATCGTGGAAGTCGGGTACACGATCTGAGAATCTTCGCCTGCTTTCTGCCCACCAAACACTTCGCTCTCGTAGGTAATCGCCACGTCACCGACACCCCGTTCAAAGTTCAGAAAACTTTCGCGTCCATCTTTATCCATGACGGTCACATTCTTAAAGACATCGCCTGCAAACTTCAGGCCAGCCTCGTCGGTTTTAGCGTAGCCATCGACGTAACCCCGTTTGGCTGCACCGTAAGCGCCCAGAATATTCCACTTTGCGCCGCCGCTTGAGGCAGGGTCGGGTGTGATGATCTCCAAGCCGGACTGAGTAAGATCTTTCCAATCTTTGATGGCTTTAGGGTTGTCTTTTCTTACTGCTAGCACGACCACAGAATCGGTGACGAAGCCTTTGTAGTCGTTCTTTTTCCAGTCGTGAGTGATCAGATTAGCCTTCACGATCCGTGTCATATCGGGTTCAAGGGACAGCGCGGCAACATCGGCTTCAAAGCCGCCGATAATCGCCCGCGACTGTGACCCAGATCCGCCATATGATTCTTTAACAACGACTTTCTGCCCGGTCTTGTCCAGCCAATATTTGGCAAACAAGGGGATGATCTCACCGTAGGCTTCACTAGGCACTGAGTACGCCCCCAGCGTCAAAGTAACATCGGCGGCGGCGGCATGGCTGGCAGTGGCAGACACAACAGCGAATACAGCTAGCAAGCTGAGTAAGACTAATAGACGTGTCGAACGGCGGTTAGACAACATGACATCTCTCCTGTAGGGACACTATACGATGAATTGGCTAAAAAATCTCCAAACAACGGTTTCACAAACCCATTTCATCGCTAGGTTTACAGAGACAGTCTCGCGCACGTCTAGGGTAGAAAATCGGCAGCATTACGCTTCCTGTGACGCTTCTTGGCGCTGCTGTCCCCGCATCAGGATGCGGCTGACTTCGGGGCGGGTAAACTCGGCAGGCAGCAGTTCGCCACGCGAGAGCATCTCGCGAACCTGCGTCCCGCTTAACACCAGATGCTCACTGGTGGGATGTGGGCAAGTCTTGGCACTGACAATGCCGAGGCACGTCTTGCAATAGAAAGTATGCTCGAAGAACAGCGGCGTAATACCGATTTCTTCGGGCGTGAACTCATCAAAGATCAGGTGTGCGTCGTAAGTACCGTAATACTTGCCGACTCCGGCATGGTCGCGTCCCACGATAAAGTGAGAGCAGCCATAGTTCTTGCGGGCGATGGCGTGGAAGATCGCTTCACGCGGCCCTGCATAACGCATGGCAGCCGGGAAGACTCCTAGCAGCACTCGCGAGGCGGGATAGTAGCCCTCAAGGATGGCTTTGTAGCTTTCCACGCGCACATCGGCTGGAATATCGTCGGCTTTTGTCTCACCGACCAGCGGTTGCAGGAACAGGCCATCGACAATTTCGAGGGCTGTTTTCTGAATATATTCGTGCGCCCGATGGATTGGGTTGCGGGTCTGGAAGCCAACGACCCGCCGCCAACCACGTTCCGTGAAGATTTGGCGCGTTTGGGTCGGGGTGTAGCGGAGATCGGCAAATTCTTGATAAGTGCGCTCAGGCCAGTCGATGAGCGTGATTGGCCCACCCAAATTCACGTCGCCCTGACGGTACAGCCGTGCGACACCGGGGTGCGCTGTCTCTGTCGTGCGGTAGACGTTCTGCGCTTCGGCTTCGCGGTCATAGGTATATTTGTCGTGGACACTGAGAATCGCCAGAATGTGATCGCCGTCGGCTTTTTGCTCGACCAGCGCGACATCCTGCCCAACCTTGATCTGTTCCGCGAGTTGGCTATCTACGGACAGCGTGACCGGGATTGTCCACGGTAGGCCATTCGCCAGCCGCATATTGTGAACGACTGACTCGTAGTCGGCGTGTTCCATGTAGCCCGTCAATGGGCTTAACGCGCCGTTCGCGATCATTTCCAGATCGGCAAGGTTAAGATCGCTCAAGGGGATCGTGACCAAGCCTTTGGCGCGGTCTGCCGCCGCCTGACGATCATCGTATGGCAGCGTGCGATCTACCAATGTACCGCCATGTGGATGGATCAGTTCATGTTTGATGGGAGTAGCCATATTAGACCCGTGAACCTTCCACTGCTGAAAGCTGACGGACAAAGCCGCGTTGTTCCAGATAATCAACGATCTTGGCAACGCTCTGCTCGACAGTCTCCTGATCCGTTACGATGATCTCAGGGGCTTCAGGCGCTTCGTAAGGGTCGCTGACTCCGGTGAAGTTCTTGATCTCGCCCGCCAACGCTTTGGCGTACAGACCTTTCACATCCCGCGCCGCGCAAGTGGCTACCGACGCGCTAACATAGACTTCGATAAAGTTCGTGCTGTCCTGACGGATCTTGAGACGGGCTTCGCGATAGGGCGAGATAAACGCGCACAACACGCCAACGCCATTACGCGAGAGCAATTTGGCAACAAACCCCACCCGTTCAATGTTCTTGTCGCGATCTTCCTTGCTAAAGCCGAGATCGCGGGTCAAGCCTTCGCGCACGGTATCACCGTCCAGCCGTTCGACCCGTTCGCCACGTGCCTTGAGTTCTTTTTCAAGCGCGACGGTAATGGTCGTTTTGCCTGCGCCGGAAAGTCCGGTGAGCCACAGGACATAGCCCTGAGTGAGATCGGGCGTAAGATTATTGGTGGAGCCGTTTATATGCTGAGTCAACAGGTGTTCTCCTTAAAGTGGAACGATAACCAGATAAACATCAACCCTATTGTGGGCTGACGTGAATACCGCATTCGGTTTTGGAATGGTTCGACCAACGTCCAGCGCGTTTATCTGTCGAGCCAACGGGTACGGGCTGCGTGCAAGGCACGCACCCAATCGTCATATAACGCTGATCATGCAGCGTGTTGTAGGGCAGTTCGTAGGCATGGATGTATGTCCAGATCATTTCCTCTGTCCACGACGCGAAAGGGCAGAGTTTGACCATCTGGTACTTCTTGTCCCAACTCACAATCGGCGTTGCCGCCCGCCCCTCGGACTGATCGCGGCGCAGACCCGTGATCCATGCCGAGTAGCCCGCCAGCGCATCGCCTAGCGGAACGGTCTTCCGCAGATTGCAGCAGCGGTCAGGCTCCCGATCCCATAACGCATCGCCGTGTGCAGCCGCTTGCTCGGCAACCGTCTGCGCCGGACGGACACGGATCAGGTTCAGATTAAGCTGCTGCTCCAACGTATCCATCAGGGCATACGTTTCTGGGAACAGCAAGCCCGTATCCAAGGTGAGGATCGGTGTGCGTGGCGCGATCTCGCTCAACATGTGCAGCGTCACGATGCCTGTAGGCTGGAAACTCGTCACAACTGCGAGGGAGTCGCCGTACATTTCAGCCGCCCAGCGGAGTACATCCTGTGGCGATCCCGCCTCGAAGTCGATATTTAGCTGCGGAAGCGTGTCAGTCAGTGCGTTCACAACATTTCCTTTGCTATGCGTTCACCAGTAATAACAAAAACCCCGAACTTTCGGTTCGGGGCTTGTTTGAATACAGTCAAGTGCAATCCAAGTCAAGACAGCGAACCACAAGGGATCGAAATAGGCATACACATACAACAGAGACAAGTCTCGCTGAGATTGATGTGCATCTTTGTGCTGGAAACTGTACTGTTCATGGTTGCCCTTGCTTTTGCCATTTCTATCAATTTCATCTGAGTCACCCAACAAAAAGCCCCGGGGTTTTCCGGGGCTTGTGAATTTTCAGGTTAACCGTGCTCAGGCGCACGCTGACAAGCCACCGAGTAGTAGACAAGGCTGACAACACATACAACATACGTAACTATTTTCGGTTATAACAGCGGTTATGTGTTTCACACTTGTGTCCCAATAGTGTCAGGTGAATGTGTTTAAGATACCATGAGCTTTCGAGTTAGGCAAGGCTTTGCTTTGCCCAAAACTAAAGTTTGTGCATATCCACAAAACTTCGCTGACTAATGCTAACGGTCACGCGATAAAGTGGTAATATTGGTGCTGAATGCCCTGACTATCATGGAGCTGATTGCGATGGCTATCATTGTCAAGTGGTTTGATGAAGCGAAAACAATTTGCATACTACAGCGTGATGAAAATTGGACATGGAAAGAATTTGATGATGCCAATGTTCAGTCAAATCACATGATCAAAGAGGTTTCTCATCCAGTCAATTTAATTGTCGATGGCGCAGATCGCTTGCCACCGGGTTATCCAATACGCCATTTTCGCCAAGCCCTGATGTCTAAGCCAAACAATCTCAAGGCTTTGATTATTGTTATCTCAAATCCGTTTGGCAGAACGATCTTTAATGCTATGTCCAGATTGAACCAACGGCAATCGCGTTTACTGGTCGCGGTACAGTCTTCAAAAGAAGCCTTTGAACTGGTGAAACCGGTAGCGGCGACGGTATAAACCCACGACATGGGTCAGAAAGCAGCTTAGGCTAATTTACTGACCAGGCTGTCTGGCCCCGCAAAAATAGCGCCGCCGTTTTGCACCGTTTCGCGAATGAGCTTGAGCATCGGTTCTCGGTTGGCATTGACCATCTCAATCCAATCGGCAGGCGCTCCCGTTTGCGGATCGTGTTTAATGCTCCAGTTCGCCAGTTCCAGCAAGACAGGGATTAAATCCAACCCTTTTTCAGTCAGTTGATAAACCTCTTTGCGCTTATCCATTGCATGAGGCTTTTTAATAAGAATGCCTTTTTCCTCTAACTGGGTAAGGCGCGTGGCGAGGATGTTAGTGGCAATCCCTTCCTCGGATTCCAAAAAGTCGCCGTAGGTTTTCTTCCCGAAGTAGACAATATCCCGGATGATCAACAGCGACCACGTATCGCCGAATGCTTCCAATGCAAAACTAATCGGGCAGTTTGAGCGTCTTTGGTGTTTCATTTTAGATAGAACATTAGTTCTTGACTTCTCACTTGAATAAGATTATACTGTATTTACTTGCAAAATGAAAGTTTTATAGGTCACGATGGGGACGACTTATGCGAAAAATCGTTGTGGCAGAGTTTATCTCGCTAGATGGTGTCATAGAAGGCCCCGGCCCAGAGGATGACTTCGCGTATGCAGGCTGGACAATGCCGTACTTCAATGATGACATCGGGAATGCCATTGCCGATGTTGCCTCGCGGAGCGACACGATGTTGCTAGGACGGAGAACTTGGCAAGGGTTTGCCTCCTCTTTTTCTACTCAGACCGACGGGATGGCAGCATTTCTAAACAATATCCCAAAGTATGTGGTTTCAACAACCCTGAAAACGGCTGACTGGAACCATTCCACATTGATCAGCGCGAATATCGTCGAAGAAATTACCAAGCTGAAGCAACAACCCGGTAAGGACATCGTGCTCAATGGCAGTGCTACACTCGCCCACACCCTCCAAAAGCACAATCTCGTCGATGAATATTCGCTTATTCTCTACCCGGTGGTGGTAGGCACGGGAAAACGTCTCTTTGTCGAGGGCAGCCCTGCGACCCTGCGGCTTGTCAGCACAAGAGCGCTCGATTCTGGGGTGGTGCTGCTGACCTACCAGTCACATAGTAAAGCTTAAATTTTAATGTAAGTTTGAGATAGGGGAGAAATTCCTCTTATTTTGGAAAGGAGTACGAACGTGAGAAAGCTATGGGTGAAAGCGTGGCTGACGTTCGATGGTGTCTTTGACGCGGACACAATGGAACACTGGTGGCATTCTTCCGACAGCGCCGAGAGGCGACAGTACATTATGGCGGAGTACTCGAAAGGCGATGCGTACCTCTTGGGGCGAGTCACCTATGAAATGCTTTGGCCCGGCTGGTCTACACAGACGACAGGCGATGGGCCGGGACCGATCCTCAACCGGATGCACAAATATGTGGTCTCGACCACGCTCTCGACAGCCCCTTGGAAAGAATCGACTATCATTACAGGGAATGTGGTGGAAGAAATCACCAAACTGAAACAGCAGCCGGGCAAAGACATTATTATCGACGGCAGCGCGAGCCTAGTCCAATCGCTGCTGGGGACTGATCTGATCGATGAGTATCGGTTCTTAATCGAGCCGTTCATCATGGGAAGTGGAAGGCGGTTCTTCCCGGATGGAACACCTCCGACGAAGCTCAGGCTTGTCGAAAGCAAATCACTCAGTTTCGGTTCCCTTGCGCTTATCTACCAGCCGGACAAAAAATAATAGCTTGGTTTTGCGGAAAAGGCTCTCCATGCCGTCTGTACATTTTGAGGTTTAATTCCAAAATGTACACTTCAATGCTTCCCGTGTGGAATCACCCGCGTTCACGCGGGCGGGGAAGCACGGTGCTTCACACGCTTAACCGCTTGACACGCTTGGCAAACCCTATACACTTTATTATATGCAACAAATCATCGTCGCGAAACTGAAATTAATCACCAGCCCAACCCAGTATCAGGCGTTACGGACAACGCAGCTGGCCTATCGGGATGCCTTGAATCT
>JBDTVG010000087.1:0-8637 GCA_040007395.1 Chloroflexota bacterium | reverse complement strand
TTCAACAATTCGTCGAATTCTTCAATGGTCAACCCTGTCATTTTTAAGAAAACTTGGCTCATGTTAAAGCAAGGTGCAAAAGGGTACACTGAAGGAATTGTAAAGGCGGTGGGAGAAGCGCAATGCCGATTGAATTTCCTATAGTCGATTTGCTATCAAGGCAAAGTAGTTATGAGTGGCTAATGGAACATTTCCATCCCAAAGGGCTAGTTTGTCCGCGCTGCGGGGCAGGACTAGGGCAAGCCCGACTCTTTCGAGTACGCACAGTCACCGAGGTAGAGGATTATCGCTGTCGGTCGTGTGACAAGACCTACAACGTCTTCAGTGGAACGGTGTTTGAGGGGCGACGGAACAAGCCGTCTTATTAGTACGGGGGATTGTTAAAGGTGAACAAGCGCAGATTTTAGCGAATGAAGTGGGCGTTTGTCGCCAAACGGTGCAAGCACTGCGCACCCAAATCCAGGCCAATGCTCATCTGTTACAGCCCGATACCCCTCGCTTGACCGATGAAGCAACTGAAACCGATGAAATGTACCAGAATGCGGAAAAAAAGGCGAACCACCTCTGAACCCCACAGATCCACCGCGACGACGAGCCAACAAACGACGAGGACATGGCACCTATGCCAATGACCGACCGCCGATTGTGGGGACAGTCGGACGCGAGCGTGGGAAAGTGCGCCTTCGCCTGGTAGAACACACTGACCGCACGACGTTATGTGCCCATGTCGAGCACTTTGCTCCGGATGGTGGACACGTCTATACCGATGAATGGCGCGGCGATGACCACGTTGACCGCCCTTACCAAACGGTTTGTCATGCCCAGAAAGAATGGGCACGCGATGACGATGGTGACGGCATCCGCGAAGTTCATATCAATACTGTCGAAGGGATGTGGACCCTCGTTCGCAACTTCATGCGCCTCTTTCGCGGGGTTCATAAGAAATTCCTACCTGGTTATCTTGCCATCTGTGAGTTTCACATCAATCTCCAGCGCATCACACCTGACTTCGTTGCCGCGCTCGTCGCTTTGCACACCCACTTAACATGAGCCACGTTATTATAGTGATTTAAGGTTTAGGCAAAAGTCGTGAGGCTTAATATTCTGCACCATTTTTCGGCTATCCTACGTATAGTCTCTACAGTGGAGGATATAAACATGGGATGGATAGTCATCGCCGCCGCCGGAATCGCAGTTACGCTAGCGGTGGCGTTCTGGAAGCAGATTGTAAACTGGGCTAACCAACGTATCGCGGGTTGGCTTGGTGAATTGTTTGGTGACGATGTAAAGGAAGCGTTTCTCTTGATTCTGGCAGGCGTGGATCGCTCGGTGATTTTGGTGCAGCGGGCAGCAACTGAGGTGCAGGCACGGCTCATCCGGGCGCGGGTGTTGTTTCGGCAGGTCAATGGCGGGCGCGAACAGGAAAAAGTCGTCAAAGCCGAGATGCTCAAGGAAGACGGTGATATTATTGAACTGGAAGCCGCCGATATTGTGCCGTGGCACGAACTGCCCGATGATGTGCGCGAGAAGTTTATCCGCCGTCAAGCCGCCTCTGTCGAGATGGAATTGAAGTTGAAAAAATAAGAGATTAAGGGATAAGGGACAAGGCATGTCACAGCGCGAAAACCCGCAAGCCGATCCCGGCTTCGTGGAACGTTTATTTCGTGAATTTGTGCGATTGATTCTGCGGCTGTTTGGGATCGGTGGGCGCGAGATGCGGAGTGCGATCCAACCGCTTGATCAGCAGTACCGCGAATTTGTCGATCAGTGGGTGTCAGAGACTCTAGCACGGTGGCTCAACCAGACGCGCCCCGATATTGAAGTTAGCACCGCGACGAAGATTTTGCTAGGTGAAGCCGATAGCTATCCTGAACTGGCTCGTCGCGTTCAAGATACGTTGATCGATGCGAAAGTCACGTTTTCGCAGCGCAACGGCAAGCAGTACCTTGAAGTCGAAGCGTATATGGCTCCACGCCAAACGAACGGGCGACTACCGCAAATTTTGCGGTGGACGGCTGAACGCGAGATCGAGTGGCAGGAGATCCCCGATGATGTCCGCGAACGCCTAATCCGGGCGCGTCAGCCAGTCACACTTGGCTACGCGATCCCGCACTAGGAGCCGCGCATCGTGTGGGGACCCATCGCCGCCATCGCTATCGCTGGCCTTGTCACTGTTGTGGCACTGGCCTTTTGGGCAGAATTACAGAACTGGATGGCAGGCGTTATTGACCGGGCGCGACTCACGCTGGGGCCAATCGCGACGATCCTGCAAAGCGCACTGGTTGTACTAGATCGCCTGATGGTCAATGGGCAGCGGGTTATCGTGGCGACAGGCCGCACAACCTTTGCCGAGGAAGGCACGCATAAGATCATCGTGCGTGAGGAACTGCGTGAGTTGAACACAGAAGCGCTACCTACCGACATTCTCGCCAAACTGGATAAAGGACAATCGTTAACCTATGGAATTTCCGGGGATGGCACATGAGTCCGATTAATTGGCTGCCTGCCTCTGCCGACAAAGACGGGGAACAGCTTGAGGATCTAACAGCACGTATGGTTCTTTTTACGCCACAAGTACCGCGCCGCCAATTGAGCGATCTGGTGCTGACTGCCGAGACAGATCGACAGCTACGTACCGCCCTCGCCAAGATCAAGTACCACGATAAGCTGTATCATACATGGGGCTTGGAATCGATCCACCCCGAAGGACAGGGCATTGCGATCAATCTGTACGGGCCTCCCGGCACAGGCAAGAGTTTCGCCGCCGAGGCCATCGCTGACCATTTGAACCGCCCGATTATCCGTATTGATTACGCGCAGATCGAATCGCGCTTTGTGGGCGACACGCCTAAGAATATCGCCGCCGCCTTTGAAGCGGCAAAGACGGAATCGGCAGTATTGTTTTTCGACGAAGCCGACTCAGTATTGAGCCGCCGCGCCACGAATATCACACAAGCCGCCGATTATGGGGTGAACGTTTCGCGCAGTACGCTACTCTTGCAACTCGATTCATTTGAGGGTGTGGTACTGTTCGCGACCAATTTAGCCTCGAACTACGATCCGGCCTTTGTGCGGCGTATTCTCGCCCATGTGCATTTTCCGCTGCCCGATGAAGCCGCCTTAACCCGGCTGTGGCGCTACCACCTGCCCGACTTGCTGCCCTTACAGCCCAATGTCACGCCGCAAACGTTAGCCCAACAGAGCCTCGGTTTGAGTGGCGGCGAAGTGCTTAATGCTGTCATTTTGGCGGCGGCATCGGCGGTGGAACAAGGTGAAGAATCGGTAGGGCTTGCTCACTTTGCCGAAGCGTTGGCACAGATCCGGCGCTCCAAACAAGAAGTCGGCGTGGCGCTGTCATGGAGCAGCACCGCACCAGAGACAAGCGTACTGCCGTTAACGTAGCATTAGCCCTCATCCCCTGCCCCTCTCCCGCAGGGCGAGGGGAGCAAAATCAGTCGGATTGGAAGTCCCTCCTCGCGTGCGGGGAGGGATTTAGGGTGGGGTTAATAAGGCGTGCCAAGTCGTTGACCCCTAACCCCTAACCCCTTCCCCCGCAAGCGATGGAAGGGGAGCCAACGCCGCTTGTATTGAAGTCCCTCTCCTTTGGGAGAGGGATTTAGGGTGAGGGCAACACCCGCCGTGCGATCTCGTCTATCGCGGCGATCTGTGATTCGACGGCGGCGCGGGCTTGCCGACGTGCCATGACCACTTGCCCGGTCAGCGGAGTCGCGGCGACCTGAGCGTGCGCCGCCTGACTGAGCCGCGCTAGGGCGATGTGATCGGCGTTGGCAGGGTCGAAAGGCGCGATGGCGCACGTCTCGAACGGAGTACGGTGGATATGGCGTTGTCCAACTACACCCTTACCCCGACTTTGATGGGTCTTAATCGTCTCATCAACTATTGGGGCATTGAGCAACGCACAAAGATAGTGGGCTTCATCGACATTAACTGTCTCGTAATAATATGTTGAAGTATCCACTACAAAACTTTGTGTCGGATATTCGTAAACTTTAGGCGATGTGCCACGTACATCAATCACGCAACTTGTAATGTGAACGCCGCTAGTATTATAAAGTACCTTATATACACCTTCTGGGCGCTGATTGGTCAATTTTTGCATGTAATTATATTGATCGATCAAATGATCGATTTGTGAAGTATCTTTTTTTAGGGTCGTCCATTTTTCGTCGGTAGGCGCAAACCATGTTGTCCATGATCTGCTATGTCCGGCTGCCAGAAAATCATACTCGCCAATTGCTTTCAGCCTGCCCTCACTATCCAAACGCATTGGCAGCGCCACCAGATGCAGTTTACGGTAGCCAAATGGCATCAAGTTTTTGCTCAACAATGTGGCATATAAGTTTTCGTTATAAACCAGCCCTTTTAACAGAACATCTTTCCAGGGAACTTTGGCTTCAGCGTTAGCCTCTGGATCGGTTTCCATTGCTGGGTTGACGGCGGCGTCGCCCGATGCAATAGTCTGCTGCGGCCTGACAAAACACAGGTTTCGCGGATTTAGGGTTGCGCCATTTTTGAATCGATCATAATAGTAGGGGCTGGTCACTTGCACCGCACCTACGAAATGAGTTGTGCTAATGGTGCTAGTCAAAAATGCTTGGGCCTGATCAAGAGACATTTGGTGGGCAGGCAAGCGGCCTGTATACGCCGTTGTCGGAATGTTATTCAGGTGCAAGTCAATTGCACGGCGGATCAATACGCCGCTTGGTATGTTAAACAATGGGAATACGCCCAAGAGATCCAGCACACGAGTAAAGCCGCGTTCCTGAAACAGTCGATGCTGCCTTGCCCCTGTGATTATGGTGCGCGGCATGACAAAGGCGATGAGGCCACCCTCACGCAGATAACTCGCTTCGCAGTGAACCATAAACAGCGTCGAAAGTTCAATTTGCGTCATCAGCTTGCGTTCGCCACTTTTGATCAACCCATAGCGCAGCGCCAGATCCTTGACTTCCTTCTGATAGGTCTTGTCCTTGATACCCTTGTAAGTCAACCAAGGCGGGTTGCCCACGATTACATCGAACTTTTGCTCACTCAGCAGCAGCGGACGCGCCGAATTCTTGAGCATGTACGCCCAGATCGAGTTGCGCCCTTCGTGGATCAGTTTGTTAAGCAGCGTCAGATTGCCGCCCCAATATGAGGCCGAAACGTCAGATCCAAGCGCCCCACGCTGGACTGTGCCAAAACGATCCTTGACTGTCGCCAGAAAAGTATTCCGCAGACCAAGATTAATCTGCTCCACTGGATAGCGGGCAAACTCATCCATCTGCTCGATCACGGCATTAAAGACGGCGGGCGTTTGCGCTGCGTCTACTGGGATACGAAACTTTTCATCGTTGGCAATATCGACATTCACGATTAGCGTGTTTTTGTCGTTGCCTTTTTCTTCGGGGGTACGCAGCGTGTCTGCCATATAAACGGGCAGCGAAACCAGTCCGCTTTTGTGGCTGGCGCGTGTCCCTTTGCGATGGGGAATGATCGCCAGCAGGTAGTTGATTCGGGCGACTGTGACTGCTAGCGGGTGTACGTCCATGCCGACGATGTTCTCTAGCGCGAAATCGACCAGCGCCCAGTCCTTCAAGCCTGCCGCCGCCAAGCGACGGATCGCCAAAAACAGGAACGTCCCCGATCCGCATGAGGGATCGAGCAAGCTCTGTCCGGCGCGGTAATCGATCTCTTGCAGGGTCAGTTCTGCCAGCCAATCAGGGGTGTAGAACTCACCGAGATCGTGGCGCGTCTCCGGGTCAACGAGATTCTGGTATAACTGCTTGAGCAAGTCTTCATCAATCTTGGTCAGGTCATAGACGATCAAGCTGTCGGCTAACCGTCGCAGCATGGCAATCACTTCGCTGCGGGCGGTTGGGTCGTCTAGTACCCACGCGAAAAAGTCAATTTCACCCAAGTTGCTCACGCCGAAACGGTTGAACGCATCGCCCGTGATGATCCCGATCAGTACGTCATCGTCACGCGGGATACCATCTTGCAGTGCGGCGTAGGCCAACAGCTTGGCGAACTGGTTCAGGAAGGTATGGCGCACAAACAGGTCATCGCTGCCGATGTCTTCCGACCCGTAGACTTTGGAGAGTACCGAACGCCACTGCGCCCGCTTGATCGCGACAGCGGGGATCGTTTGCATTTTGTCGAGCAAGGCTTCGAGGATATGCGCCGCTGCCTGAAAAGTCGGGCTTTGCGCCCCGAAACGCCGCACAATATCGGCAGAAGTTGGCGGCGCGTTTTTCTGGCTGAACAGATACGAGTCCAGCCACAAGAAGGCCGTTTCCTCGTTGACTTTGCTCAGGTCGATTTCGTCTATACGCTCTTTGCGAAGCTCAGTCGTGCCAGCTTCCAACGTGTACACTTCAAATATCAGCCCATCGGTCAGCAATCCGACACATTCCGCGCCATGTTCGAGTGTGCGGAGATAGTCGCGCAGTTCACGCAACCCGTCATTGCGTTCTCTGGTCAAGTCGCGCTTGAACTCGAATACCAGATCGCGGAACAGTGCGTCAATCCAGCCAATTTTGCGAACATCGATCTTCAAGAACTTTTCGATGTCTACTTCGTCGGCCTTGATGTTGAAGGCTTCATACAGAAACGAGAGGAAGATCGAGCGCCGATAGTCGTGATGGCGGGCTTCTGCTTGGGCAGTCCGGGCATCGGTGAGGTATTTTTGAAACAGCGGCGCGAAAGCGGCGAGTGTGGACATAGCGGCTCTCAATCTGTAAACGCTACCAATGATTATTCAATGCTTAGTAGTTTGACAGTTCAATTATAACTCACCTTACGCAACGGTGTTTTTATGCAAAGTCGCCCTCACCCTAAATCCCTCTCCCACAGGAGAGGGACTTCAAGACAAGCGGTATTGGCTCCCCTCGCCTTCGGGAGAGGGCCGGGGGTGAGGGCAATCAGGCATAAAATAAGTCGTGTGTAAAGTGAGCTAGAGCGTGTTTGAAAATGCGAAAGCACCCCTATCCCCAGCCCTTTCCTCGCTTGCGGGGAAAGGGAGCAAGCCCCGGATTGAAGTCCCTCCCTGCTTGCGAGGAGGGATTTAGGGTGGGGTCAACTGAATATTCAAACACGCTCTATAACGCATCTACCGTTAGGGTTGGGCAAAGAAACCCCTACGCAATTATAACCATCCAAAGAGGCTATAAATGCGGAGCGCCACAATTTGGGGGCGTGGCGCTCTTGCGGGTGGGGGATTTACTAAGTCAGTGTTTGACTAGTAGTTGCAGTATAAATACTAAATTCTAACTTGTCAAGAACTTTCCCAAAATTTCCCACAAACCTTCTTAATAAATCCAACAAATGGCAAAAAAAGTTTACCGAAGCCCACTTTTTTATCGATTTGGTAACTTTATTTGAAATTTTCGTTAACGATAGGTTATTGCGTTTTAACATCAACCAGTTGGGCGGAAGGAAACCTTCAAGTGTGGCATAATAACTACTTGGACTCTTTTCAGCTTGAAGGGCACTTAATATGCAAAAACGAATACTTGTGACCGGAGCCACCGGAAAAGTTGGTCAGGTTTTCATCAACCGACTGCTTGAAAATCCACGTTTTGATACGTTCATAGTGCGGGCGTTGTGCCACAGTCGGGTGCTGGATGCACAGCCGCGCCTCGAAGTAATGCGCGGCTCGATTCAGGATCTGGCGACGGTGGAGCAAGCCATGCAGGATGTTACCCATGTACTGCATCTGGCAACCGTCAAGGAAATCCCCGAAGCGATCATGGATGTGGCGATCAAGGGGATGTTCTGGCTGCTCGAAGTCGCCCGACAGAGCGAGACTTTCCAGCAGTTTATCTTGATCGGCGGCGACGCAGCGCTGGGGCATTTTGTCTATCCACAGCCCATTCCCGCCACGGAGACTCAAAAACACAGCGCCTATCCCGGCTGCTATGCCCTCTCGAAAGTGCTGGAAGAAGTGATGCTGGAACAGTATTACGTCCAGTACAACCTGAACGGCTGCTGTCTACGTGCGCCTTGGATCATGGACAAAGACGATTTTAAATATCAACTATCGTTTGGCGAGGATGTGTTCGGCGGCCCGCGCTGGCGCGATCTTGTGGGGGCGGCACAAGCCGACGACTATATCCGCACGCAGACCGTCCCCCTGATGCTCGATTCGGACAACAAGCCTATCAAGCGTAACTTCGTGCATGTTCAGGATCTCGCTAGCGCGATCTTGTGTGCCATTGATTCACCGAAAGCGCGTCAGCAAACGTTCAACATTTGCATGGATGAGCCTGTCGATTATAGTGCAGTAGCAGATTACCTGAAGACCACTCGTGGCCTGCCCTCAGTGGCTATTGTCACACCGTACCATTCGACATGGCTGGATAACACCAAAGCCAAGTTCCTGCTCGATTGGCGGCCTCAATACGATCTGGCAAGGATCATCGATGCGGCGTGGGATTACCAACGTGCCGAGCTTGATCCGCGCGTTGTCTGGTATCCGGGGTGATGCACCGTACCACATCTGTAGCGGACAGGGTCCGCCCTGTCCCTAGTAGACTAACGCATGGGAAATAAGCAAGAAAGAGGGTTAAATAAGGGAGGGAAAAAGCAGAGAAAAGGAGAGGGCGAAAATGCCAGTCCGAAAATACGTAGTGAGTC
>JBDTVG010000086.1:0-22435 GCA_040007395.1 Chloroflexota bacterium | reverse complement strand
ACCACTGCGGGAATCAGTAAACGCGGTTCATGGCGATGGAGGCGGATTGCTTGCACCAGCACTGCTAGCGCAAAGAGTCCGATGAGCAGGGCAAATACGCGATGTCCGAATTCGATCACAACCGCAATATTCTTAAATTCGGGCACAATTGCGCCATTGCAATCAGGCCAATCTGTCCCACAGCCCATGCCCGACCCCGACACTCGCGTGATCGCGCCGATGATGATCAGTACAAAAATGGCAATTGCCGCACCGAGCGCAAGGCGTACAAAGCCTCGATCAACACTCGGTGTGACGTTTTGCGGTTCGCCAGTCTCAGCCATTATCTTGTCCCGCAACCTCGTTTATCCGGTAGATGCTTTCTTCTTGTCGGGAGTTTGCTCTATCTGCCGAAGCTGGCGGTTGGTAAACCAGACCACAAGGGCAATCGTCACTCCCATCCCAACTACCGAACCAAGCACAATCATGGCAAAGATTAAAAACTGCGCCCCTTTTTCTGGGGTAACTTGCATCGTTGACGCATTTGGATTGTCAGTCTGCACCTTTAGGCCGGGGAGAGCGGATGCTCCCTGTTGGCTAATGCTGTTTGAAATGAACCCGCCAATAATCAGCAGGATAACGATTGTGATTAACAGTAACGCTCGTTTCAACGCTGGCTCCCTTCGCGCCTGAAGCTGTGCTGCATAATATTTTTCTGCTTAGGATTTTCAGATTGTACTATTCAGCACAACCGTATGCAATAAGCTGTTCTCGCCGGCGCGTTACAGAGTCAGAATCAACCACAATGTAGCCCATCCTAACTAATTTGAGAAATTTTTAACAATTATGCTCATCTACTTCTAAGCTAGCCTTGGGCAGGGCCTGAACGTTCGTAAAAGAAATTAATGCTGCGGGGCGAAAAACGTGCTGAGGCAACCGAAGTTTCAGAAAACCAATTTAAAAATAATCGTTGTATTTGATGAGTATTGGATAAGCCTACCCTATAAATCAATCTATTAATGAGGACTGATTCCGCAACCTGAGCCAGTCGGAAGCGTAAGAATCTCTAGAATGAAGACCTCAATTCTATAAGATACAGCATCAACGAAGCCTACGAAGTAAGGACACCATGCTGATGAGATTGATTGTCGTTGTAAGTGTATGTATTGTAATCGTTGGATTTGGAAGTAATGTTTCGGCGCAATCGAAGCCTGCTACGTTAGTACAAGCGACCTTGTACGCTTCGCCAACAGGCAGCGGTACGGTCTGTTCCCTGAAAGTACCTTGTTCGCTGAGTCGGGCACGAGACAAAGTGCGTACTATCAACCACCACATGACAGGCAATATTGTGGTCGTTTTGCGGGGTGGCACGTATCAACTCAACAGTCCCTTCGCCCTCGATCCGAAAGACTCTGGCAGTGGCGGCTACAATGTCATCTACCAAGCCTATCTCGACGAAACGCCTATTTTGAGTGGTGGTCGAACGGTAACGGGTTGGTCGCTGGCAGATGGTAACAAAAATATCTGGCAGGCCGAAGTCGGGACGGCACTGCAAACTCGCCAGCTTTATGTAAACGGGGTACGCGCCCGCCGCGCCCGTTCCATTGGTGGGCTATCCGGCGGAACCGTCCGTACTGCCACTGGCTACACTATGACCGATACCTCGTTGCAAAACTGGGACAATCCTAGCGATATTGAGTTCGTCTACCAAATCGATTGGGTCGAAATGCGCTGCGATGTGGCAAGCATCGCCAATGGGGTTGTGACCATGCAAGAGCCATGTTTTAGCAACTCGGCGGGCAAACACCCCGGCAATACATCTGTCGATCTGCCTACCTATGTCGAAAACGCCTATGAATTGCTCAACGATTCCGGTGACTGGTATTTGAACCGAACCAGCGGCGTACTATATTACATTCCGCGTACAGGCGAGGACCTTGCCACCGCCAATGTGGTTGCGCCTGTGTTGGAAACGCTCGTTAGCGGTACTGGTACACCCGATAATCCGATTCACAATATCGAGTTTTCCGGGATTACGTTTGCCTATGCAACTTGGCTGCGGCCTAGCAGCGGCGAAGGTTTCTCCGAGGTACAGGCGAACCTCACCTTGACGGGTAGAGACTGGGACACGGCACTACCCTATGGCAACTGGACGAAAACACCCGCCAATATTACCTTCAGCGCGGCACATGACCTACGCTTTGAACGGAACATCTTTACCCATCTGGGCGGCGTGGGACTTACGCTGGAAAAGGGCAGCCAGAATAATGTCATTGAGGGCAATGTATTTACTGACATCTCCGCCAATGGCATTCAATTGGGCGATGTCGATGCCCTTAACCCGCCTGCCAACCAGCAAACGACAGACAATCAAATCGTCAACAACTACATTCACGATCTGCCCGTTGAGTATCACGGCGGGGTCGGGATCTGGACGGGGTACGTAGCGAACACCCTGATTGCCCATAACGAACTGACCAATCTCCCCTATTCGGGTATCTCGAATGGCTGGGGATGGTGTACCAATGCGTCGTATGCTGCGAATAACCTGATCGCTAACAACCTGATCTTTAACCACATGCAGCTTTTGAGCGATGGCGGCGGGATCTATTCCAACAATATACAGGGAACATCGCTGGCATCTGGGACGCGGATCGAGGGCAATGTTGTGCATAGTCAAGGTCATGATCAGGGGGCGATTTATCTGGACGATTGCAGTCGCTTTGTTACCGTGACTCACAACCTGACCTATAACGCCCCCACCAATATTTTCCCGCATCTCGCCCAAGATCCGATTGACAGCACGAACAACTATACCGACCCGATGACCGCTCCTATTTCGATTATCGATAACGCCGGGATTCAAGCTGACTACCAGTTCATCAAGGGTTAAGTAGAACAGAGACTATCGCGAAATGACGACTTCGCTTAACTGAATAATGGACTCTATATCAGTGTAGTTTGACATGTCGCCATGTAATAGTAATCCATGTCGAATCGACCACCTTGCTGGTTAGGATAAAAGATGCTGACCTTTATCACGTTTACCTTTCAGCTAGGCAGCCCTTATGCAACAATAAGCTGTTTAATCGCCTTGATTACACCGTCAACGTCGAGGTGACTGGTATCGAGATAATGGGCATCGGCGGCTTGGGTCAGCGGCGCAACTGCTCGTTGGCTGTCTAATGCGTCGCGCTGGCGCATTGCCGCCAAAATCTCGTCGTAGTCAGCCTGTTCACCTGCTGCAACCCGTTGGAGAGAACGCCGAGTCGCACGGGCTTCTACCGACGCATCCAGATAAATTTTAAGATCGGCGTTGGGTAATACCACCGTGCCAATATCACGCCCCACCATAATTACGCAGCCGTGTTCAGCCAGCGTTCGATATTTGCGGTTTAAGACTTCACGCACACCGCCTACTGCTGCGATCCGCGAGACATGGCTTTCCACTGACGGTTGGCGGATTTCCCACGTTACGTCTTCGCTGTCTAGCAGGAGCGTATACTGCCGTCCATCGGTATCCAGATCCGGCGTAATATCCAGCGTGCAGTGTTCAGCCAGCGCGACAAGGGCAGCTTCATGAGCATTGGTTAACTCGGCACGAATAGCTGCCAGCGTCACCCCTCGATAGAATGCCCCGGTATCGACAAATAGGTAATGCAAGTCCTGAGCAACCGCGAAGGATACCGAACTTTTACCAGAACTGGCTGGCCCGTCAATGGCGATTGTACGAGGTAAGGCCATGCGTATGCCTTTCAATGGTCAACGGTGAATATGATAAATTATACCCCGTGCCATACATGGCTTTGCAAGCGATTCAATGGAGCAAAAAAAACGGACGACCATACACAGTCGTCCTTACAAAATCTATCATCGGTGTGGCATAGAGGCCGTTTTGATCTATTAGGCTTTGATATAGATCTTGACTTCGCTTTCCGAAAGCGTGTCAGTCATAGTGCCGCCTTGTACTTCGACATCGTAGTTGTATATGTATTCATGCCATTTGCCGTCACCGGGCCAGTTCGGAATCTCAATCCCGCCCTCATAGTCGCCTTGTACGTTGACCACGACCACCACGATCCCCCCATTGTTATCCCAGCGTTTGTAAGCCAAAATGCAGCGTTCCTCGTTTTTGTAGATCGCTTCATAGCCACTTTCGCCTTGCAGCGCCGCTGTCGAGGTTCTCAGTTTGATCAAACCACTGTAGTAACGCATCAAGTCGGCGTTGGCTTCATTGTCAAAGAGTGTCCAGTCTAGCCGTTCCCACTCCATCGACTTGGGACGGGCAAAGCCAAACTCTTCTCCCATCCAGATCATCGGGACACCGGGGGCAGTCATCAGAATCGCTGCACCAAGTTTCGCCCGCCGAAAGGCCGAGCCGTCGAAAGTCTTAGCGATTGCACCTAGATCCCACATTATGCGGTTATGATCGTGGTTATCAAGGTAGTTAACGACATTAAACGCGCCACTAAAGCCGTCGGTATGGGGGTCTAAAATTGCTGCCAACGCCTCAAGATTGAATGGTTCGTATCCGTTGTTTTCGACACCGAGTACCGTTGTATTGACCTGCTGCATAAAGTCTTCGTGCCATGCCGCATCCAATGGCCCATTTGGGCCAGCGATAGACGGATCTTGTGGGATGTTCTCAGCAATCGTATAAAACGGTTTACGGCTTTTCACATCTTTGAAAATTTCCGAGTGCAGCCAGCTCAAGAAGTCATAGTTGCGAATCAGGTAGGTTGCATCGAAGCGAACGCCGTCGATGTGGAAGTTCTCGATCCAGAACACAATCGCATCGCGGACATGCTGACGGGCAGGCCACACCTTCAAATTATCGTCGAAGTGCTCGTAGTTGAGCTTGGGGCCAAAGCGCTGGTCGGGTTCATCCGGGTTCTCGTGATAGTACCAGTAATCGTGATCGATCATGGTCAGCGGGGCTTTGTCTTCGCTGTGATTGTACACGCCGTCATGGATCACACGGATACCGCGTCCATGACACTCATCTATCAGTTGGCATAATTCGTTGGGCGTACCGTAGTTATTCTCTACCGCAAAAATACTACGTGGGTTGTAGCCCCACGACCGTTCGCCGGGAAACTCGTTACAGGGCATGAGTTCTATCGCGTTGATGCCCAACGAGGCCAGATAGTCCAACTTATCAATTACATTCTGAAAGTGACCCTTAGGCTTTCCATCGGTGTCATCTCCGGGGCCGCCGGAAAAGTCCCCGACATGCAGTTCGTAGATAACCAGTGCGTCATTGGCAGGCAATGGCTTGTCATCATTTTTCCACTGATAAGTTGTTGGAGCACGCTTGCCGTTAAGCACGATCAAGCGCGTGCGTTCAGGGAATTCCATCGTCAGCCGGACGGCACGGGGATCGGCAACATCAACCCACTCATCGACCATAAAGAAACTTTTGGATTTTACAGCGAACTGATACAGATACTCGCCATCAGCTAGAGGAACCCAAGTATGCCACCAGCCCTTGTCATCTTTGGCCATGGCGATCCGCTGCCAGTCATTCCAATTACCGATCAGCGCTACCTCATCGTTATAGGGCGCGAACAACCTAAACTCGACCCCTTGATTGCTATTTGACGTGTTCGACGAATCAGACATTCCTTATCATTCTCCCTGTGAAAATGCCTATAAAATCCTGCCAAAAATCCGCTAACCAGCATAGATTATGACATAAGTGCAAAGCAGTTGCCGACCCAAACGGCTGTTTTTTAAGAATATTTTGGATTTGTTTAGACAGGCTATTCAAGTAAAAACAACAGCCCCGGCGAACCGAGGCTGCATAGTGTTTGGCAAACGGGACAGATCAACCTGCCGACTTGAGCAGCGTAAAGTACCAATTGCTGCCGACGTCTTCCGAATCGTAAACCGTCCACTGCGGAGGATGGCACGCCCCCGGCGAACTGGCGGTTGTGTAGACGTACCCTTCGCCATCGGCGGGGCCAGTGTCGGGGCGGGTATTTTCCACCACATACAGATAAAAAGCTGTACCGCACTTACCGTACAGGACTTCTTTAGTATTGTTGTCCTGAGTCAAGCCTGCGTCGGCGGGCGGGATGCTTTTCTGTTCGTTGTTAGATAACTGGCTTTGCCAATCGGGAATACGGCTGTCCAGTGCAGCGTGCAGTTCGGTCAGGTCACGCGCTGTCTGCGTCTGGATAGCAGCCGACTCATCAGCGAGATTGGCTCCAGTATTGCCATTCGATACAGGGTTATTGTTGTTATTAAAGCCGCCCCTGTAATAACGCTGCCCCCCGAAGCTACCCAAGCCGCCTAGCCCTAAACAGATAAAGAGAAAAACGAGGATCAGCGGGATAACCAAGCAGCCACAACCGCCACCGCCACCCCAACCAAAACGCGGGCCAAAGAATGGCATGTAGGGTCGCCATCCCCAGCCGCCGCCCATGCCAAAGCGGGGACGAAATCTGCCCCAGCCCCAACCGGGGCCACCGCCCCAACCCCAGCGTGGGCCGCGTCCCCAATCACCACCGCCGGAAAACCCGCCGCCGCCACGAAATCCGCCGCCCATACCGCCACCACCGCGAAATCCACCACCCCCCAGTGATGGCCCACCTGAATGTCTACCGGGCATTGCATGTACTCCTGAGTACACTAATTAACCTATTCACCAAGATCGTATACGTACTTTGTAAAAAATTGATGCGTCCCTGATTGCAGATCAGGGCAAATCCCCCTAAAATGGGGGCTTATTCAGGTTAATCGAGGCAACCTACAACGTGGATCTGAACGTCACTGTACTGGTACTCATTGTCTTCACCTGCCTATTGATGATTTATCGGGTGATCCTCAGCCCATTCCGCAATCTGCTGCGTGGCTGGGTCATTATTTCGGTACTCTTGCTGGTCATTACTGGGATTAGTATTGTAGTCGCCCGCGACAACGCTGGGTACATCGTCGCCATTCCTTGGCTGCTGCTATTCGCCATCCCGTTGTTGGGCTTTCGTGTCGTGCAGCGCTTGGTCGCCCAGCAGCGCTATGCGCCGGCTTCCCGGCTCGTGAAGGTGCTGATATGGCTGCATCCGATGGATGGCTGGCTGGAGCAATCGCGCCTTCTTAAGATAATGATCCAAGTGGGAGCACTAACTCAACAAGGGGATTTTGAAGCCGCCGCCAACATTCTACGCCCATACGAAAACGCACCCGCGCAGCTAGGCTATATGGCAAAGCTATCGCTCTATCGGATCGAAAATCGCTGGGAAGAACTCCGCACTTGGCTTGAGTCTATGCCAAATCTGGAACGCAATCCCAACGGTCAGGTGAGCTATATTCGTGCGTTGGGTGAATTGGGCGACTATAACACGATGGTTGCTGCCTTTGCCCGCTATCGCAAACCGCTTGTCGCGGCACGGGCGATTAACGTGGCGCGGCTAACCCTGTTCGCTTTTGTCGGTGAACGCGTACCGCTAGATCGTATCATTCAGGTATCATCGCGCCTGTATCCATCATCTATTCGTCAGTATTGGCTGGCAACCGCCGATCTCACTGCTGGAGATGCGGCAAAAGCACATCAGGAATTTGACGAATTGCTGGCTGGGAAGGAGGCCAGTGTGCGAATTCCGGCGCAGCGCCGCCGCGATCTGAGACTACCGCGTGCCAGCGAGATACTGACTCCAGAATCGCAGGAGATTATCGCGCAGACCAAACGCGATTTGGATAACGATGAACGCTTTGGCGCTCAAGGTAATCGTGGCAAGCGACCTTATGCGACCTACGCGCTAATCGCCATCAATGTGATTGTCTTTGTGCTAGAAATAGCCCTCGGCGGCAGCACCAATCTGGAAACACTGTACAAGATGGGCGCGTTAGTGCCAAGTGTAGTGGTTGGCGGCGAATGGTGGCGACTGCTGGCGGCGATGTTTCTGCACTATGGGCTGCTGCACCTACTGTTGAACATGCTGGCGTTGTTCGCGTTAGGGCTATTTGTCGAAAAGGCGCTGGGCATTCCGCGCTATGTATTGGTCTATTTCGTGACCGGGTTAGGCTCAATGTTGGTCATTGTGCTGCTCACCGAAAATGGCCTTATGGCTGATCAACTGGTGGTTGGTGCATCTGGCGCAATCATGGGGATAGTCGGCGCAATGGGCGCGGTGATGTATCGCGGTTGGCGCGTGGATAAAGCAGTCATCGCACGGGAACGGCTGGGCAGCATTGTCGCGATTGTACTCTTTCAGGTGTTCATCGATGCTTTTATCATTACGCAGTCAAGTTTGATAGGCCACCTCAGCGGAGCCATCATTGGTTTTCTGGTGGCGAGTCTGCTCAAGCATCACCCAACGACAGTTGCAAAACCTGCTGTCGCCATTAATCAATAGGTTTCTTGTAGATATTCCTCGAACTTTGCGACGGCTTCCGGCAGATTGGCACGCCCGAAGCCGATCCTGAAATGCGGTTCGGTGATGCCGTAACACGTTCCCGGCAGCAGCATTACGCCTTTGCGCTGGACCAAATCTGAGCAAAATTCATCGATGTTGCGCCCGATCTTTAGCTTCGGAAAAGCGGTTGATCCGGCTTTAGGACGCGACCAGTTGAATAGATCGACATGGCGGGCAAAGAAATCGTCGAGAATATTCAAGTTAAATCGGATAATGTCCAGATTGCGCTGCACAAGTACATCGCGATGCCGCAGCGCTAGACTGCTCAAAAACTCCGATGGGGCGCTGTTACAGATTGTAGTGTAATCCTTGAAAGTGGCGAGCTGTGCCTGAATATCGCGATTCTGCGTAGCGATCCAACCAATCCGCAACCCAGCCAGCCCAAATGTCTTTGACATTACGCCCAGCGAAACCGCCTGATCGTAGAGATCGCAGGTGGCAGGCAGCGTATCTTCGGCGTTGAGTTCGAGAAATCGGTACACTTCGTCGGAGAAGATCAGCAGATTGTGTTCTCTGGCAATCTCAACGATCTGGCGCTGCTTGTCGTGGCTCATCAAATAGCCCGTTGGGTTGTGCGGGCAATTAAAGACAATCGCTTTGGTGTTCAGCTTGATGCTGCGTCTGAGTAAGTCAACATCAAGTTCCCACTGATCGCGCTCTATCGTTTGCCAAGCCGTCACTTCGCAGCCAATTGCGGTAGCGACTTCGATCAGCGATTGGTAACACGGCGTATGGACAATAATATGATCGCCCGGATCGAGCATCGCGTTCATATACACGAAAATAGCTTCTTCCGCACCCGCAAAAACCAATATCTGATCAGCATTGGTTTTGTCGTACAAATTGGCGATCTCGCCACGTAGTTCTGGACTGCCTTGAGAGTCGGTGTAGCCGAGCCATTGTGCGTGAAAGTGATCTTGTGCGCCCGGTTCAAGATCCAGAAGGGATTGTATCGACACCGATTCACAGTCAGAACTGCACAGTAAATACGGCACCTCGAATTCGTATTTGGCAAAATAGCGTTCCAGCGCAAACGGCGCAATCTTCATGATCTTTACTCAGAGTCCTACTAACGCTTGCCGCAGATCATCAAGCAGATCATCGATGTGTTCAATACCCACGCTCAGACGGACTAAGCCGGGATCAAGCTCAAGGTCGCTGCCCGATAGGCTAGCGTGCGTCATGCTAAAAGGATGCTCAATTAGGCTTTCTACCCCGCCCAAACTTTCCGCAAGGGCAAAGAGTTTGGTGCGCGAGACAAAGGCTTTGCCCGCGTCCGCACCATTATTCATCACGGCGCTGATCATGCCGCCGAAGCCGCACATTTGGCGTTTGGCGAGTTCGTGCTGGGGATGGCTGGTCAGGCCGGGATAGTAGATGGCTTTGAAGGCCGGATGATCAGACATAAATTCGGCAACCGCCAGTGCGTTGGCGCTGTGCCGTTCCATGCGTAACGCCAGCGTCTTGAGTCCACGCAGCACCAAAAAGCAGTCTTGCGGACCGGGGACTGCGCCCGCCGCATTTTGCAAAAACTTGAGCTTTCGAAAAAGCGCCTCGTCGCGCATCATAATTGCGCCGCCCACGACATCGCTGTGACCACCCAGATATTTTGTTGTGCTGTGCATGACAAGATCTGCGCCAAGTACCAACGGCTGTTGCAAAGCAGGACTGGCAAAGGTGTTATCGACAGCCACCAGTGGACGCGGATTGGGCTGGCTTTTGGCAAGCTCCGAAATGGCGGTAATATCCGCAAGCGCCATGCGTGGGTTAGTCGGCGTTTCTAGCCAGATCAACCGAGTTTCGGGTTGGATTGCTTGCTTGACCGCCGCTAAATCGGTGACATCAACCCAACTAAATTTGAGGCCATACCGCGTCCAGACTTTATCCGCTAGCCGAAACGTCCCACCGTACACGTCATTGGTCGCGATGATATGATCGCCGGGGTTGAACAATTTCAAGATCGTGTCAATCGCTGCCATGCCACTGGCAAACGCCAAACCATAGGAAGCGGCTTCAAGTGCCGCGAGACAATCTTCGAGCGCTTTGCGCGTCGGATTATCGGTGCGGCTGTATTCGTAGCCTTTGTGATCGGCAGGCGCGGCTTGTACATAGGTCGAGGTCTGATAGATCGGAGTCATAATCGCGCCCGTCGTTGGATCAGGCTCCTGTCCCGCGTGGATCGCTAGCGTCTCGAAGTGGTATGGATGTTTATCGGTCATAGTTTGTTGCCCCGTTTTGTGCATATTTGCGGGTTATAATGTAGCGAAAAGATCATTAACTCGCACATCGAAAAGAAAGTTACTCAAAATAGGTTTCCTTCGAGAGTGCTCACCTTCTGTGCCTCACAACTAACCAAAAAGTTCAGCATCAAAGCATGACTGATCAACGCCAATGAAAACTTCTCAACAACTCACGGCATCAATCAGCGGTACATAGTAGAATAGACCGAAGCTATTCAAGTGTACACGTCGGAGTCGAATAAGGATTTAGTCTGCCATGCCTGCTCCACAGAATCCTTTCATCAATGCGCTGCTCACTGACTTATATGAACTGACCATGCTGGCGGCCTACTTCAAAACGGGTCAACATCGCCAGCAGGTTGCTTTTGAATACTTCTACCGTGAAGCACCCTTTGGCGGGCTGTACGCGGTACATGTCGGGCTGCACGCCGTGATCGAATATCTGCAAAACTTGCACTTCGAAGCCGAGCATATTGAGTACCTGCGAACGCTCAATATCTTCGATGAGGATTTTCTGGAACACCTGCACACCTTCCGCTTTACCGGATCGCTGGAATCAGTACGCGAAGGTGAAATTTTGCTGCCGCAAATCTACGGAATGCGGATCACGGCGGCGCTCGAAGAAGCCCAACTGGTCGAGTCGGCGCTGCTGAATTTGACGAACTTTCCGACTCTGATCGCGACTAAAGCCTCGCACATCAAGTTCAATGCCGAAGACAAGCCTGTTCTTGAATTTGGGCTGCGCCGCGCTCAAGGGCCAGACGGGGCATTGACTGCTTCGCGGGCGGCCTACATCGGCGGTGCGGACTCATCTAGCAACGTTGCCGCCGGATACCACTTTGGCATCCCTGTCAGTGGGACGCACGCCCACAGTTTCGTCATGTTTTTCCCCAGCGAGCTAGTGGCCTTTGATCAATACGCCGAAATCTTTCCCAGAGCTGCCCTATTTCTCGTAGACACTTACAATATTTATGAGGGGTTGAATAATGCGATCCACGCGGCGCACCACATGGAAGCGATGGGGCAGGAAGCACGCGGCGTGCGGATCGATTCTGGCGATCTTGTGTATTGGTCGTGCGTTGCCCATGTGATGCTAGAAGCCGCTGGACTGTCAAAATTGCGGATCGTCCTGAGCAATGACCTGAATGAGCAAAAGATCGCCGCCATCCACAACGAGATCCGGCGCAGTGTGCGCGATGAAGGCTATCGCCGCGAGATCAGTTTGCAGGTTGGCTTCGACGTGCCGAGTATTTCCGCCGAATCCGTGATCGATAGATTAATCTTTGGTGTGGGTACGGAATTGGTCACGGGCGGCAACGAGTCATCATTGGGCGGGGTATACAAACTCGTAGCCGTCGCGCCGCAAGGGGCAAACGGTCATGACCACAACGGCTGGGAGCCACGTATAAAACTTTCGGCCCAGCCATTCAAAGTGACCAATCCCGGCCTCAAACGTGTGACTCGGCTGCTGCGTAACGGCTTTATCGTTGCCGACATTATCGGCTTACCGGATGAGGTTATCGAACAGGGTTCGCACGTCGTCGGCATCAACCCCATGAACCCGATCCAGCAAAAGGTCTACGAAGATTTCGATACGATTGAAGTGCTGCACATCCCGATTTTTGTCGATGGCAAATTGGTCTATGAACCGCCAAGTCTAAACGAGGTCAAAGCCTTCGCCTCGGCGCAACTCCGCACCATCCGCCTCGAAAGCCGCCGTCTGGAAAGTCCGCATACGCTCAAGGTGAGCCTGACCGAAGCCTATTGGCACTTCAAGCAAAATATCATTACCCAGTTGCGCCCTGCCCAGAAAAATACCCAGTCACCTTAGCAGGCGAAAAAACCTTAACAGAATTTACTGGGGGCGATCTGTTACAATAGGAACAATTGAACTTATCTTTTTACGTCAGAACTTGAAATCAGCGTCAACTGCGTATTCTTGGGGGATTTATGAAGATTACCTTTCACGGGGCAGCACGCACCGTCACTGGGTCGCAGCACCTAATCGAAGTCAATGGGCGACAAATTCTGCTAGACTGTGGGCTGTATCAGGGCAAACGTCAGGAAGCCTTCCAGCGCAACCGCACGATCCCCTTCGATGTTAGCCGGGTAGACGTGATGGTGCTTTCGCACGCCCACATCGACCATTCTGGCAATATCCCCAATCTGGTCAAATCTGGCTTCAAAGGCGATATTTATGCCACCTTTGCGACCCGCGATCTGGCGAGTGTGATGCTGCTCGACAGCGCCCACATCCAAGAAAGCGACGTGGAATTTGTCAATAAAAAGCGGCTACGGAAGGGCGAACCAGCCATCGATCCGCTGTACACCCAAGAAGATGCTAAAGCAGCCCTCCGTAACTTTCACGCGATTGACTATGAGCGTTCCACGCAGATTCTGCCCAGCGTGAGCCTAACCTACGTCGATGCAGGTCACATGCTCGGCAGCGCCATTGTGATCTTGAACATCGAAGATCGGGATGCTAATCGCGAGCTAACCCTCGTGTTCAGCGGCGATCTTGGGCAACCGGGACTGCCCATTCTGCGCGATCCAACCTTTGTAGACCGCGCCGATGTGCTAATCAGCGAAAGCACGTATGGAGATCGCTTGCACAGTGCCTATGCCGACAGCGAAAAAGACCTGCAACGGATTGTCATCGAAACGTACAAGCGCGGCGGCAAACTCATCGTTCCGGCGTTTGCTGTTGGGCGCACTCAAGAGATCGTCTATGCGCTGCATAAGATGGTTGTCGCCCATAAGATCCCGCACATACCGATCTATGTAGACAGCCCACTGGCGATTGATGTGACTGCTATTTTCGCGCAGCATCCCGAAGCCTACGATGAAGAAACCCGTGCGTTTATCAGTGGCAACAAAGCCGATTCGAATCTGTTTGGTTTTGCCGACTTGCACTATACGCGGCAGGTCGCGGAAAGCAAAGAATTAAACTTTCTACGTGACCCCGCTATCATTATCTCGGCAAGCGGTATGGCGGAAGCTGGACGCATCCAGCATCATCTGGTCAATAATATCGAGGATGAACGCAACACGATTCTGATTGCGGGCTATCAGGCAGAGAACACGCTAGGCAGACATATTCAGGACAAACAGCCCACCGTCAAGATTTATGGGGATACCTACCATCTCAAAGCGCGGGTGGAAGTTATCACTGGCTTTTCGGCGCACGCGGATCGCAATGGGCTGCTAGGGTGGGCAGGCGCGATCAAGAAGAAACCAGTCCGCACATTTTTAGTGCATGGCGAAGATCCCGCGCTCAATGCCTTAGCGGAGGGCATGAGACACGATCTTGGTTTTGAACGGGTCGATATACCCGATTTGCATCAGAGTTTTAATGTGTAAGTGCGGTTGACCCCACCCTAAGTCCCTCCTCGCCAGCGAGGAGGGACTTTCCAAGCCGTGTGGCTCCCTTTCCTCACTGGCGGGAAAGGGTCGGGGATAGGGGTCAATAATCTTGCACCTGTTCTTAACTTGAGTTTATAAGTGAATTGTGTTAGCGGTGTGAGTGAGATCAATGATTCAGCAAAACCCATTTGACGACGATTGGCGCGACTGTCTGTGCGCCCATTACATTTATGTTCTCCACGAACAGGACACGAATAACGAAGAAAGTCTGGGCGAAGTCTTGATTGCAACAGGCTTCACCGAGTCAGATATTGTTTCACTGCGCGTTCAAACGTTGGGCGCTGAAGCAGCCTATGCCTACAACGGTAGTGATAGTGAAAGGGTACTAGCCGAAGACGAGATCTCGCCAGAAATTCCAGCATCGTCGGACGTGATCGAAGTGGTAGACATGATCGATATGCCAGAAATGGCATTCACAGAGAGCACGGTTGAGGCGGTTGCCTCGGAGCCAGTTTCGCTTGCCGAAATATCGGAGCCAGAGTCGATAGAGCCACCTATTGAACCTGCCCCGCTACCTGCTAAAGGCAAAAAGAAAACAAACCCACCACAGCAAATGTCGCTGTTTTGAGTCCATATGAGATGAGTCTATTCTGCTAACTACCCGCAAAAAATGCCTTTCAATCTCCTAAAACCCTACAAATAGACCCGTTTCAGGTCAGCCTTCAAAAGTTAGTAATGTGGAAAGTAAGGCAAGGCGCTTACTATTGAACTTAGGAAGGCTCAAAACCATAACACCACCGCCCTCTATACATGTTGGGAATCAGCTTTGACAAAGATAGTATGCCCAGAATGTGGTCATGAGAATCTCGTTGGCAGCTTTATATGTGCCAATTGTTTTGCTATGATTTTGTCCGATGGTATCCAACAAAGCGCAACATTGCCGCAGGATATGATGAACAGTATACAAGTCGAATCCAACACCGCAACCATACGTCGTCATACCAAGCATACTCATCTGTTTGGTACGGATACTGTCGAGATGTATATTGATAACGCCACTGAACCGCTGACGATCCAATTGGTTCGTCAAGCTGTCTTTGGTCGCTATACACCCGGCAGTATGTCGCAACCCCGCATAGACCTAGAACCGTATCGAGCCTACTCCAAGGGCGTGTCGCGAATGCACGCGGCAATCCGTCGGCTTGATTCCGGGCTGGTCATCGAAGACCTGCAAAGCAGCAATGGAACATGGGTTAATATGGTGCGTTTGCAGCCTTATCACCCTTGCCCGCTGCATTCAGGCGACATCATTAATCTCGGCAAACTTGAGATCCAAATCTTTTTTGGCGAGCAAAATGAGAGCACAAACGGCACCCATAACTAAGGGATTTGCCCGCTGATTCTGCCTCTGCCTGTCTGTTCGTGGGGTATATATTTTGTCGCGCCCTAAGTAAACGGGTCAATATTTAATAATTAAATGTTGACCCGTTGCTTTTCTATTGATCAGTTCATCATTCGCTACCGCTTATAGACAGACTATTCGGCGCTCAAGATATATTGATAATGTGGCTGACCGCCATAGATAACGTCGAATTCCTGATCGGGATAATCGCCGCGCAGTGACTCCGCCAGCGTGTTTGCCTCTGCTTCCGCGACATGATCCCCATAATACATCGTGATCACCTCTGGCTCGTTTTCTGCCAATTGGTCAAGCAATTGGTGGACGACACTTTCAACGTTTTCGCCAGAAGCGGTGAGCTTGCCATCAATCAGTCCAATGACCTGCCCACTTTCGACAGTTACGCCGTCCATCTCAACGCTACGGGTGGCTATGGTCACTTCGCCGGTGACAACATTGTTGCGGGCGCTTTGCATCGCCGCGACTACGCTCTCAAACTTGCCGTCCTGCGTAAATGACAACATCGCGGTAATGCCCTGCGGCACGGTCTTGGTGGGGATAACAATAACGGTTCGATCCCCGCGTTCGTTCGCCAATTGCGCGGCCTGCTCGGCGGCAAGGATCACATTCTTGTTGTTCGGCAGAATGATCACCTTATCGGTGGGCAAACTCTGCGCGGCTAACAGCAGTTCCTCGGTGCTAGGATTCATCGTCTGCCCGCCAGAGACGAGACTGGTTACTCCTAGATCGCGGAATACCCGCCGCAAGCCATCGCCGGGAGCGACGGCGACCACACCAATTTCGCCCGCATTGAGTGTTAGGGCTGGCTCCTCAACTAGATCAGTTGAGTCACTGGTTCGCATGGCGATGTAGTCTTCAGATTGCTCCTGCATATTCTCGACGACCACGTCGCTAATAATGCCTAGATGTATTCCGTAGCTAATCGGGATGCCCGGATCGTGAACGTGGATATGCACTTTGATTAGCGACTCGTCGCCAACCACGACCATCGAATCGCCCATTGCGCCAATCACCGCCCTAACGGATTCGATGTCCAGATTCTTGCCGCGCAGAAGATATTGCACATCGTAGCCGTACCCGCGTTCATCCTCGGAGCGCAGCACATTCGCCAGTGCGCTATCATTGGTCGTAACCACGCTGTCAACGGTCATCAGTTCGCCATTTAGGTAACGCAGCATTCCCTCTAAAATATAAGTCAACCCTTGACCGCCAGAGTCCACAACGCCGGCTTTTTTCAGGATCGGCAGCAGTTCTGGCGTGTAAGCGACAGACGCTCTTGCCCTTGTAACCGCCCGTTCCAAAATCGCCTTTAAATCAGTCGTCTCAACTACAACGCTTTCAACTTCCTCAGCGACTTCACGAGCCACCGTTAGGATAGTCCCTTCGACGGGCGTTTGCACGGCTTTATAGGCCATCTTGACCGCCTGACGTAGGCCGATTGCCAGAGTCGCCGCATCGAAATCGTTCTTGCCACTGACGGATTGGGCAAAGCCGCGCAGCAGTTGCGACAGGATTGTGCCTGAGTTCCCCCGCGATCCCATGATCGCCCCATAGGCAAACCGATCCGCAATAGTGCTGACATCCGGCGCATTATTGACAGCAATCTCGTGATAGGCCGCCCGCATCGTGAGCATCATATTCGTGCCAGTGTCGCCATCTGGGACAGGAAAAACGTTTAGCTGATTAACGGCTTCGTGATGCTGCTCTAACCAAGCCAGACCTGCTGCTGCCAATTGCTTTAGACCGGGACCATCGCAGGTCACAAAACGGGTTTCGAGGGGGAATGTTTGTTCGCTCATCAAATTAATTTTTACTCGACTGTTTCACTGACACGGATACCCTGAACATGTACGTTGATCTGTCCTACTTTCATACGGGTGGCTTTTTCGACGCTAAATCGCACGGCATTGATCACACTGGTCGCGACGGTCGTAATGCGCGTGCCATATTCGATAATGACATACAGATCAATCATAATCTGCTCATCGTTGAGATGTACTTCGATGCCACGATTCGGATCGCGGGTAAGTGTCCACGCGATGCCGGAAGCCAGATTGGGCGCAGCCATACCGACGATGCCGTAGCTTTGTAACACAGCATGGCTCGCTAAGCGCGCAATGGCTAATGGCGACACCTCGATTTGTCCAAGCGTTGTCTGCAT
This sequence comes from Chloroflexota bacterium, assembly GCA_040007395.1. GTDB lineage: Bacteria > Chloroflexota > Anaerolineae > Aggregatilineales > UBA2796 > DATGFK01. The sequence goes on along the minus strand of JBDTVG010000086.1, from coordinate 4,858 downwards.
TGTCAGGTTGATCATACCTGCCCTTACTCGATTGGGTGCTCAGATCGAAACACGGTTGAAGTGGTAACGTTTCGATTTGCCCACTAGTATACACGACCCGCCGAATTTTGTGGACGTTGGTTGCTCCACTTGAAAGGATATTGAGGATCTTTCCAATTAACCCCTATTCAGTGATCTTCGAGATCATGATCTATGTGCTCTTTGCGATTTGTGTGTGGCACGCCAGTTGCGAAGGGCGTTTCGTACTCGTCGAACTATTGTGGACAGGAGCCTACGGGTTTGCGCTGGAATGGCTAACGCTCAAGCAGTTGCAAGCCTATCACTACGGTCAGTTCCTGATTGCGATGGATGGTGCGCCGTTGGCGGTTGCGTTGGGTTGGGCAGTCGTGATCTATGCCAGTATGAGATTCTCGGATCGGCTCCCACTGCCGGACTCGGTTCGCCCGATCCTTGACGCGCTGTTGGCGCTCAACGTTGATCTGGGGCTGGATGTGATTGCCATCCGGATAGGCTTGTGGGAGTGGAACGGCGTGGCGCTTGACCAGCAGTGGTTCGGTGTACCCTATGCCAACTTCTGGGCGTGGTTTGTGGTGACATGGGCGTATTCAGGATTTATTCGTGCGCTACGTTCGTGGCAGCACTATCGTATTTTGCGATGGCTGTATGCGCCTTTCGCTATAGTGTTGTCGCTAATTATGGTCATCACGGGCAGCGAACTGTACCGCCTCATGGCGAGTAACGGCGGTGCGGGCAGCGGTAACGCAGTGGCTTCGCTGTTCCTGATCGTTGGCAGTTTAACCATTGTTTTGAATGCGCTCTTGACCGCACCGCGTACCTTACATGACAAAGTGCTTGCACCGATTATAAGCATTGTGCCGCTGGTTATTCACATTTTCGCCGTGACGGTTGGGATCATCGCTGGCATTTTCGCTAAACAACCGATACTCGCGTTGATCTGTGTAGCAATGCTGCTGATAAATCTTGGTGTGCATGGCCTGTTCTGGTCGATAGGTCGTGCAAGGCTACAACGCCTCAAGGCGTAGGTTCAGCGAACACCGCTTGCTGCAACTCCCTCAAATAGCCAATGGAAAATAGCCGTCCCGTTGAAGAATAGCCAGCGCGTACATTAGAATCGCCTTCCATCGTCGGAACGTGATCGGGATGGTAGATCCCTTCAAAGCCAATGTCACGGTAAGCCCACAGACAAGCTAGCATGTCTATTTTGCCGTCATCGTGAAAAGTCCCGACAAAATTATCGGGTATCCCGCATACCTCCCAGAGAGGGACAAATAGGAACAACGCCCGCGTTGTTCGTTGGCATCGCCCTCATCGCCATGCGGTTATTTTTGAGGCGATTGTCCTATAAATCCTGAACGCCACGCTTGACGGCACGCCATAAATTTACTACAATGCTGTACCTTGTCAGGGAGAGATTTATGTTCGAGAGTTTATCCAACAAACTGCAAGACATCTTCGATACGCTAGGCCAACGCGGCAAACTCACCGAAGCCGACGTTGACGTTGCGTTGCGCGAAGTACGGCTAGCGCTGCTCGAAGCCGACGTTAATCTGCCTGTCGTCAAGGATTTCATCAAGCGGGTCAAAGATCGGGCGGTGGGCGCGGATGTTCTCAAGTCGCTGCAACCCGGTCAGATGGTCATCAAGATCGTCTTTGAGGAACTGGTCGAAACGCTTGGCGAAGCGGGCAAACTCAACCTGAATGGCCCTTCGCCGCGTGTGATCATGCTAGTGGGCTTGCAAGGTTCTGGTAAGACCACCACCGCCGCCAAACTAGCGCTGCGTCTCCGCAAAGATGGTCGCGGAGTTTACCTGATCGCAGCGGACACTTATCGCCCTGCGGCAGTCGATCAGCTCAAGACGCTGGCGAAGCAGCTTAGTGTGCCGATCTACGAAGAAGGCACTTCGGCTGCCCCGCCCGATATTGCCGAGCGCGGTTTCAAGATCGCCCGTGATGCGGGGGCTGGCGTGGTCATTATCGACACCGCAGGCCGCTTGCAGATCGACGAGCGCTTGATGACTGAGCTTCAAGAGATCAAGGCGCGGACCAATCCTGCCGAGATCTTGTTGGTTGCCGACGCAATGACCGGGCAAGAAGCGGTCAAGATTGCCGAAGGCTTTAACGAGCGCGTTGGCCTGACTGGGTTGATCCTAACCAAGATGGACGGCGATGCACGCGGTGGGGCAGCGATCTCGATGCGTGCTGTGACGGGTGTGCCGATCAAGTTTATCGGCCTTGGTGAGAAGGCCGACGCTTTCGAGATCTTCTACCCAGATCGTATGGCCCAGCGTATTCTGGGCATGGGCGATATGATGTCGCTCATCGAAAAGGCTCAAGAAAACTTCGATATGAAGGAGGCCGAACGCCTTCAAAAGAAGTTGATGAAGTCCGAGTTCAACCTCGAAGATTTTTTGGCGCAGATGCAGCAGATGAAGAAGATGGGGCCAATCGGTCAACTGCTGGATATGATCCCCGGTATGGGGCGCTACAAAGACCAGATCAATCAGGAAGACGCGGAAAAGTCGCTCCGCAAGATCGAAGCGCTAATCCGTTCCATGACGGGCGAAGAACGCCGCAATCCCAAGCTCTTGAATGCCAGCCGCAAAAAGCGTATTTCGCGAGGGGCCGGCTATTTCAATACGCCGAAAACGCCCGAACGTGAACTAGAAGGCGTTCAGGAGATCAACCAACTGCTCAAGCAACTGCGCGAGATGCAGAAAATGATGAAGATGCTCAAAGGTGGACGCGGCTTTGATGTTAATAAGATGTTCCGTTGAGCTATCTTCTGCCTATTAATAACCCCTTCTCCCTGCGTTTTGAAGTCCCTCGCCCTGCGGGAGAGGGATTTAGGGAGAGGGCAATTTCTCTGTAAGTCTGTTCCGGGCGCTGTCCGGCGGTGGGTCAAACATCACCCTTGAGATGTACACCCTCCATCGTTGTGGCAGCGACCCGTTCATTAACAGGTACCTATCGTTTAAAATCCCTGGACTCTCGAAAGGAGTTTGGAACCCTATGGTTCGAATTCGTTTACGTCGTGTCGGTCTCAAAAGACAACCCAGCTATCGTATCGTCGTCGCTGACCATGAAAGCCCCCGTGATGGGCGCTATCTGGAAATCATTGGCTTCTACAACCCGCGCACCGAGCCGATCACTATGGATCTGAAAGAAGATCGGGCGCTGTATTGGTTGAGCGTGGGTGCACAACCCAGCGAACCTGTCGAGCGCATTTTGGAAAAACTCGGCACCAATGCCCGTTTGGCGCGGATGCGTAAAGGCGAGACAATGGACGTTCTGGTGGCTGAAGCCGTTGCTGAAAAGATAGCGCGTGGCCCGCAGAATCCCAAGACACGCCGGGTTGCTCCAATTCACAAGGCCGTTGCCAAAACTGAAACTGCCGAAGCCGAATAATCTCTGCTCAGTCGAGAGTATTTCGAGAAGGCGAGATGCAAGTTATGAAAGAGTTAGTCGAATTTATCGCCAAATCTCTTGTTGATGACCCGGCCTCTGTCGAAGTGACGGAAACTGCCACAGGCGCTTCGGCGATTGTGTTGGAACTGCGCGTCGCCCCGGGGGATATGGGGCGGGTCATCGGCAAAAGTGGTCGCGTCGCCAACGCCATCCGTGCTTTGCTGCGTGTCGTGGCTACCAGAGAGGGCAAGCGCGTTTCTTTGGAGATCGTCTAGTCTACGTTACGAATTAGCAGCACACAGCACATCTGTCAGAGGCAATGTTACCCGTTATGACCACTCGACCAGCCTTTCCCGACCCCGGCAGCACGAAGCCGGGGCCTCAATTTCTCATTCTCGCTCAGATCATGCGCCCGCATGGTATTCGCGGCGATCTTAGTATTAAGGTTGTCACGAAATTCCCGGAGCGCATGAACGAACTAGAAGTTATCTATGTGGGCGCAGACTCCGAAAAACCCCATAAACTGACCGAACACGCCATCGACTGGGTGCATCGTGCCAAGAAAGATCAATGGCTACTGCATCTGGAAGGGGTCGATGATCGGGATGCGGCTGACCTCTTGCGGAGCCAGTACATCTTCGTTTCGCTGGCAGATGCTGTGCCACTCGAAGATGACGAAGTGTATCTGTTTCAGATCATGGGGCTGCAAGTCCAGAATAGCAACGACGAAACGATAGGCCGCATCGTGGATATTATCGAGACAGGCGCGAACGATGTCTATGTGATCCAGAGTGAGGCTTACGGCGAAGTACTGATCCCGGCGATCTCCGGCGTGATTCTGGATATTGATGTAGACCATGGCGTGATGAAAGTTCAGCTACCCGCCGGATTGCTGCCTGACCAAGCGGAGGCTTAATCTCTGTTCAAACTTTATTAGCGTGCTGCATGGACCCAATTTGGCTATCCGTAGAAAAGGAATAGCACCATGGTCGATAGTAGTCGGCGTTTTTCTAGGGATTTATTTCACGTAGAGTCTGGTCAGAACTTAATCATTAAAGGCCAGAAGTTCAAGCTAGCCGGACAAATTGGTGATGGTGCAATAGGTGTTGTGCGAAGGGTGGTCAGTGTAGAGAACGACTGGCAATATGCAGTCAAATTTTTGGCTCCTGAATTGAAATATATTGAGGCTTCTTCGTTAGAGGATATTCATACTCGATTTAGGAGAGAAGGTGAACGTGGGGCTGACCTTCACCATGAGAACTTACTTCCAATTTTTGCTTATGAAGAAAATGAGAATGGTGCGAACTTCCCGGATGCCGATGGGCCGAACAATCCTTTTATTTTGATGGATTTAATCCATGGGCGAACTCTAGAAAGTGGCTCATGTTAACTACACGTGCGCGGCAACAAGTGCTGCAACGAAATCAGGGGT
>JBDTVG010000085.1:0-3693 GCA_040007395.1 Chloroflexota bacterium | reverse complement strand
TATCCATAGCATCCCTATCTATTCGTGGTAACAAAATCGTGATCTACTGAATTTATCAGAAAGCTAGGCGACTTGATCGCTGATTGATGGATTGATCGAGTCTTGTTTATCTACCAGACACTTCGACTACGACGGATCGGTTGTCCATTGGAGAGACGACTGCAAAGCCTTTGCCCTGTTGAATAGTAAAGCGCTCTCCCGCTACTAGAATCGTATCTTCGCCAGCAAACGACACCCACGCACAACCAGACAACACCCGAATTTCACAGAACCTGTCTGTCAAGCGCCACACATTCCCACTGGCGAGCGTAAACTGGCGCAACGCTGGGATCAGTTCACGTTCTGTGTGGTTCTGAAACTTAGCTGATGTCGCAATAGTCATGATCGGTATTTCCTTTCGCTTCAATGTATTCTTTATACCATGAAGGACAAGGGGTAGACCACCCGCTGTGCGACATCTCTTGAGTAAGCTAAACCGATACTCAGATCGGCTCCTACAGACCATTATCGTAGGAGCGATCTACTGCGATTGCCTGTGATTTTTGTTCACCTTTGTCGAGCTAAAGTCCGGCTTTGGATGAGTGGTAGCAGAATGGCATAGATTGCCAAACAGATGTCCTCCACCAACAGTGCGGGATCATCAACCGCTGCGATTTCGTGATAGGGAACCACAATCCCCTTCCAGCCTTCACTATGCCACGACGCTTGCGGCGGAAGCTGAGTCGCTCGGTAGCCGTCCGGAAGAGGCCAGACATAAGCATAGAGGTAGGGCTGTTCAAAGCCCAGACTATACGGGGCAAAACCAAAGTTCATGTGCGGACTGTTCTCGTCGGCTTGGTCGCCTGCAAACCACAGAAAAGACATATCGAAGTGTTCAGGCCAGACCACGAGCGGAGTCATCGTACCTGTTAGGCGGGCGCGAAACCGTGCTGCACCCGTGAACATGGTGTACAGCACGGTTGCATAGTCACTAGCAGTTTGTGGGTCGAATGCAAAGGGTACTAAATCATCCGGTTTGTCCGGCTGTGGTAAGGCGCTATCTTTGCGATCAGCCAGCAAGATCGTGAGTCCGGTGGCATTTAACGCTTCTAACAGTGCTTCGAACAATGTGACTGTGTTATGTCCCGCTAGCGGGATGCAAAACGAATCTCCCGCCGCAGACTGGACAACCATTGCCCCTTGCTGAAAATCAAGAATAACCTCACTCCCACCGGGCAAAAGATCCGTCGAAAGTCCTTCGGGTTTGATCTTGATGGCAAGTTCGAGATAGTTTGGCACATGTGAGAGTAAAAGCATCCGCAACGTACCGAGCAGTTGGGCGGCCCGGTGCAAACTCCGGCTCGTAACTTCCCAATCGGTCAATGCTGGTAATGACATGACAGCTTCCTTATCGGCCTAACTGACAAAATACATGGAATAATTATAGAACAAATGTCTACAAAGTCGTAGATGGCTGGGTTTGAACACCACGCGGTAAATTGGCGACTCGTCGCAACTCGTAGTACAACGCCTGCTGCGATGTACTTACTTCGCGCACGGCATATAACGCTCCTATGAACAGTAGCCCTGTACTAAGCAGAAACAACAGCAGGACAGCAGTCGCCACCAGATCGATATTTGCGACTGCGCCAATGGCGATGACAAACATATCCGCGATAAAAACCACGATGGCACAGTAAACCATCAACACGGCATGATGCGCCAATTGATGATGCTTTAGCAATAGCGGGATTTGCGTGTCAAGCTCAGACAGACGCTCCTCGACAAAAGTCGGCGCAGTCCCCGCAGGCGATTGCAGCAGATCTAACCGTTCGCGAGCCATAGCACGTAAACGATCATTGATTACCCCATAGCGAGTTTGCAGGCTCCCCAGCAGGATCGAGCAAGCCGTGACCATCACAACGGGAGCCAGAATCAGTTGAATCGTGCGAGCCACAGTTTCGACATTCATGTGCTGAACGACGACCTCTCAGAACTACTAGAACATCAATCGATTAGGCTTAATTGTCGTCGCTGACTTCGACGTAGACCTTGATGGCATTCTTTTCTTCGGTTAACAGCCGGATCATTTCGTTGTAGGCTTCCAGTCCTTTAACCGGATTCGTTAGGAAGCGATCCAGCCAACCGGGGAAACGTTGTGCTGCCAATGCCATATCGTACACACCGCGTTCGAAATAGGTGCGATTGGCATTGACCGAGCCAACCACGACTTTATTGCCAAGTACGAAATTCAGCATGATATTGTCGCCGGGAATTTCAATAGTCTTGCCGCCCGCACTGATGCCTGTCAACACTAGTACACCGTCACGCCCCAGTGCGCCCATAGACTCGAAGGCAACACTGCTCACCCCTGTTGCCTCAAACATGAGATCAAACGGGCCAAATTGTTCCGCTGCCTGTGTGATCGAGGTTTGGCGCGTGCTGACATAATGTGCGCCGATGGCTTCCGCCAGTTCGCTGTTCGTGGTAGGTGGCTCAGTCCTCGCCAGAATGGTGACGGATAGGCCACGCAGACGGAGTGCCATTGCCGCGATCAGGCCGAGTGGCCCCGCACCGATGACAGCCGCCCGTTCTGGTCGCCACACCTTGAGCCGCCGCTGGATCTCGTAGGCTTGTTCGATCCCTTTTTCGGCAACACTGGTTGGTTCCAGCAATACGCCAACATTTTTTAGTCCGGCGGGAACCTTGACGATATACTCCATATCGTCCACATAATATTCGGTGAGATAGCCATGCCGCAGATTAATCCCGCGCTCAAAGTAGACTGAGTCAGTGGTCATATCGTTGGTTCCGATAAGGTCATAGATACTGCTGCCGGGTCGGCGCACGGTAGCCACGACATAATCTCCCGGCACAATCTCCCGCACATTTGTCCCAACCTCTACCACACGCCCAAACGACTCATGTCCGGTCACTAGAAAATCGTAGCCTTCGGGTGCCGCTCCATATTCGGCGGCGTTGATCTCTTTGTCCGTGCCATCGACTCCGACACGCAGCACCTTGACCAATACGCCGCGCCCATTGGGAATATCGCCCACAGTGGGCATAGGAAGTTCGGCTAAGTGGATACTGTTTGGTTTACCCGGAAAAACGGCGACTGCCTTCATATGACTTGCTCCTCTGCATGGCCTGATTGTTCTATAATCTACGGTTAGTCTTCGCGGAATGGTTTTCGTTACAGGCGGAGTTTGGGATAAGGAGTTCTAATGCAAATCAATTCAATTCCTGAGTCATCCATAATTATTGACCATGACGCATATTTTCTCGAAAATGGTTTCGAACTCAATTGGTATCGGCGTGCTCCTAATGGCGGATGGAAAACTTTAATCTCTTCCGTTTCGATGTGTTGGGGCTGTTTTGGTAATCATAGTTATGTTAGTGGTCAGTGCTGGGGCGTTTTATGCCAGTGTTGTGGCGGTACTGGTTGGGAAGGCAAGGATATGGAGTTTTGTGCAGGCCATCCGCTATCGAGCAAATCAGCAGCATGTATAGACAGCCAATTACCGCAAACCGCGTTTCTACAGCTTCTAAACACAGGACTTTCTGATCTTGATGCGCTTCAAAAAGATGAAGTAAACACAATAACTCCGGCGCTTGTCAGGGGGAAAACAGCCAAAATCGAAATCATTACTAAAAATAATCTAGTCACCCGACACCTACCAACCACAAGGATGAAAGTTAGGCAGAGCGCCA
>JBDTVG010000084.1:0-6152 GCA_040007395.1 Chloroflexota bacterium | reverse complement strand
CCCTTCACGCTACCTTCAGTTTACCCCCTTTTGCACTTTGCCTTAACATGAGCCTGCAAAGGTTGATAAGACGTTGTTCAGTGAATTGGGTGTACTGACGCAAACTGGCTTTAAGCAGTGGCAAGCTCAACATTTCATTCGCTAAAACGGTCGCGCTTTTGCGATAGCATTGCGACAGACTTGCAATCGATCTGATACCCACGCTTGGTTATAGTCTGATCATTCGAAGGGCGTGGCAGCAACCCTTTCTATAGCTTTTTCGTATATAGACAGGGAACGCGCAATGCACATCATCCTGATCCATAGTCGCAATCTCCACAGAACTCGCCGATTTAGCAGTCAATGGTTTCTGGGCAAGCGCTGGCGGAGAATTTGCGCACCCCAAGTTACTCTGCGTCCAACAGCAAGGAGTTTATTCATGCAAAGTTCGCGTCGTTTTATGCTGACAATTCTGGTGGCAGTGCTAGGGCTGGTTGCCATCGCCCCGTTGGGTATCTTGCGAGCGCAAGATACCGCCGTCACGATCAGTTTAGCCGTCCCGCCTTTTTTGGGAGACAGCTTCAACGGCAAGTTGATTCAGGAATTTGAGTCTACCCATCCGGGGATCAAGGTTAATGTCGTGAAGGTTGCGGCAGATTTGCCCTTCGCCGCCAACGATCTAGACAAGCATTTCGAAGCCGTCGAAAAGTACGCTAAATCGGCGGATGTGCTCTATGCCGACATTTTCACTATCTCGCCAGAAGCGACTCGCGCTGGCTACTTTCTCGACCTGAATCCGCTGGTTGCTGAGGACAAAACGCTCAATACCGACGACTTTTTCCCAACAGTCTGGCAGTCATTCCAATGGGATAGAGGGGTGTGGGCGCTGCCAACGGCTGCCGATGCCTTTATCCTGACCTATAATCCCGCCGCTTTCGATAAAGCCGGCGTAGAGTATCCCAATGACAAATGGACTGTCGATGATATGGCAAGCGCGATCCGTAAGCTCGCCGTCAAGGATTCGTCGGGCAAGGTGATCACAGCGGGTATGGACTTGCAACCAGTCATCACACCCTACATGCTGCGGATCTTTCTCAATGAGCCACTGTTCGACAGCAGCACAATTCCAAATACGCCCAAGTTCGATACCCCTGCCGTCACTAGCCTTCTGGATACTTGGAAGAAGCTTGACGATGAGGGTGTGATCGGGGCGGACTTCAACAAAGCGCCGTTGACACTCAACAATGCCGTGACGGTGCTGTTTCAGGGCAAAGGCGATCCTGACACAGTGCGTGTTGGGGCGCTGCTGCCCGGTGGCAAAGCTGGCTTAGCGACACAGGGGTTTGCCTTGAGTGGCGGGACACAGTATCCCACCCAAGCCTATGCGTTGGCCTCATGGCTAACGACCCGCGCCGAAGTCGTCAGCAGTGCGTTTGCATCGTCGCCTGCCCGCAAGAGTCTAGTGGGCAAGAGTACCGATGTTGGCTCACAAGGCTTCCAGCTTAACGTGACCCCCGAAGTTCAAGCGCTTATCGATCAGTCGATTGCCAATGGCATTACGCTCTCCGATCTGCGTTATGTGGATTATCTGGGTGTGGCCTACCAGAAAATGAAGACAGATAACATCGATGCAGCGACGGCTTTACAAAACGCCGAAGCCAGCGCGATCAAGGCACAGGCCTCTGCCGATGAACGCAAAGATAAGCTCAAAGCTTCGCTCGTTGTCGCGACCCCTGTTCCGGCGGCAAATCTCGCGGAAGGCAAGATCAGCATTAAGTTTGGCGTGAACTTGCTTATTCCGACCTTCCCCAATAAAGAGCAGTGGAGCAAAGCCGCCGCCGATTTCGTGGCAAGCGATTCGCAAGTGGGCGCGGTCACAGTAGAGCCGATCTCGACGGGTGCCAGTCTGGACCTGCTCAAATCGGCAGCCGACAAATACGACTGCTTCTACCTGAGCTTCAATGCGGTGGGAAGTAGCAGCATCGATTCGGTACTGACTCTTGACCCCTATCTAGCCTCCGACCCGACCTTCGACAAAGCCGATGTGATCGGCAATGTGATGGCCCAAGTACAGCGCTCCAACAAAACCTACGCGCTGCCCGCCGATATTCAACCGAATGTTCTCAAGTACGATGCGGATCGTTTTGCGAAGGCGGGCGTAACGCCACCCGCCAGCATTAGCGATATGTGGACAGTGGAAACGTTCAAGGATACGCTGACGGCGCTCAAGGTGGATCCGAAAGATCCGCCGCCGTTTGCACCATTCAACACCTTCGGTTCGTATATGCTCTCCCTGACAGCGGCTTATGGTGGCTTGCCGTTGGACTTCCGCACCAACCCACCGACGATCAACTTTTCCGACCCCAAAACCGTCGATGCCGTGCGGCAGGTCTTGGATCTTGCCAAGAAGGGGCTGATCAAGTATCGCAAACTTGGTGATCTGAATGCGTTCGACATTAGCCTACTGCCCGAAAAAGCGATTATCGTGCAGGAAAGTCTGGGCGGGTTTGCCCTTCGCCTGCCCGGATCAGAAGCTGGCCCCACCTACAAAATAGCGCTGTATCCCAAAGGCCGTGACTTCACCGCCGTGACCTATAACATGGGGACGCTGTATATCAGCGCTAAAGCGGCGGCCCCCGAAGCGTGCTACCGTGTGATCAGTGCCTTTTCGCGGAATGTCACACTGTTCTCGTCGATGCCTGTGCGGAACTCTCTGCTAAAAGATCCAGCATTGGCAGCAGCACAGGGGCCGGATGCCGCAGCCCTGTACACGCAAATCGGTACCCTGCTGCAAGACCCGACCACCGTTTCGATCCCGATGTTTGATCTATCCTCGCAGACGACTTCCTTGTTGTATCTATGGCTATACGAAGCCTTTGACAAGTATGCCCTCAAGGATGCCGATCTGGATGCGGCGCTCAAGGATGCCGAAGTGCAGGCAAAGGCGTTCCAAGAATGTATGGCAGCGTTGCCGCTCATCGATTCATCATCGCCCGACTCGTCAACCAACTACCTAAAAGGGTACAAGGGCTGTGCTATCAAGTCCGATCCCTCGCTCAAGTCGTACCTTGATACGTTTATCAAGGATTAGCCAGTTTCCGTAGATCACGACTTGCAATTTACCTCGCGGCAAGTCTATCTCTACAAGTGTAGAGATAGACTTGCCGCACCCATTTCTAGGAACTACTGACTCGGCGTTGTGATGGGTTAGTTCACGTCGGGAGTACGTTCGACTACATCGGGGAGAAACAGAAAAGTCAGCACAGCGGAGACTAACATCACGATTGATGCAACAAGCATCGCTTGTTGCATCCCGGCGACAAAGCCCGTCTTTGGCACAGGTACAGACTGCATGAGCGAATTGGTCGCCGGACTAGTCGTCAACCCAAACCCGGCTCCGAAGATAACTTCCACGACGAATACAAGACCAGCCGCTAACAGACGTTACGCTAATCCTCAACAAGCCGTTCCCAGCGCGAACTTTGCAGCGACGTAAGCGCAATCGCCAGTGCGTCGGCAGCATCGTCTGGCTTCGGGATCGTTTCGAGGTTCAACAGGTTACGTACCATCTCCTGCATTTGCGGTTTGGGGGCATTGCCATATCCGGCGATGGTCTGTTTGATTTGCGCGGGCTTATATTCGCGGATCGGCAATTCGGCGTTCTGCATAGCCAGCAGCACTACGCCGCGCCCCTGAGCCACAGTGATCGCGGCAGTGACGTTTTTACCGAAGAACATCTCCTCGATGGCGGCAACGTCGGGTTTGTATTCCACAATCAACGCCGTCACATCGCGATAGATCTTTTGCAATCGCTTGGGCATCGGACTCTTCGAATCGGTGAGGATCACGCCATAAGTCACGGCGACAATGCTGCCATCGTCGTCTTCGCGCACCACGCCATAGCCAGTGGTTGCCGTGCCGGGATCAATGCCAAGAACTAACATAAGTCGCCCTAACTACTCATTTTGGAAAAAGAAAGGCGATTACCTGCACACGGGGATAATCGCCCGGAATTTGATAGCCGAAGCAGGACTTAGGCGGTCTCAAAAGCCTCTGCCACTTCGTCGGTGATATGCAGCGACGAGGCAACAGATTGTACATCGTCGAGTTCTTCGAGTTTTTCGAGCAGACCCATGATCTGCACGGACTGGTTCACTTCAAGATCCATCTCGTTCTTGGGAACCCATGTCAGATACGAGTCCGATACTTTGTACTTGCTTTCCAACAGCTTGCTTTCTACCGAGGTGAAGGCTTCGCGCGGCGTGTAGATTTCAATGGTTTCGTCGTTCGGTACTACGTCATCGGCTCCGGCATCGGCGGCAACCATGAACAATTCATCAGGATCGACTCCATCGGCCTGCACTTCGATATAGCCCTTGCGCTCGAACTGCCACGCCACCGAGCCAGCTTCAGCCATGTTGCCATTGCCACGGTTAAACGCCTGCCGAATATTGGAAATACTGCGATTCCTGTTATCGGTTAGCACATCGATGAGAATAGCAATGCCATGTGGCCCGTAGCCTTCATAGGTGATCTCGTCCATCGTGATGCCGTCATCACCACCACCCGCCCCACGCGCAATCGCCCTATCGATATTTTCTTTGGGCATGTTGGCAGCTTTGGCTTTGTCAATCGCCAACCGCAATTTGTTGTTAGTGTCTGCATTGCCGCCGCCTTCGCGGGCTGCGACGGTTACATCCCGCCCAAGCCGGGTAAAAATCTTGCCGCGTTTTGCGTCAAGAGCACCCTTCTTACGCTTAATCGTTGACCACTTGCTATGACCTGACATCTTCTAATTCTCCGCACAAATTTTGCTATATAAGCGTTCTATTATGGATTATACCCGACCCTGACAGGCGCGGGCAAGCGTCAACCAGAACCGAAACGGCAAATAGCGAACTGTACTGAAATTGAATATGGAGATAGCGCTAGGGCTATCTCCATAAGATTAGGGCGGGATAAGGAAAAGGGGAAATTTCGAGATGAAATAAGAACCGTTAGGGCTTGCGTACCGAACGACGTACAAACGACTGAAATGGGTAGACCAGCATCGCACTATCCGCATCGCCGCTTTTGAGAGCTGTGTCGTTGGCAGTCTCGAAATCGCGGTGCATTCCTTCAAGAATGGCAATCTGACGGACAGCCGGTTCATTGGAAAGCTGCAGGACAGCCGTAGTGTATCTCCCCGGTACGTACAACAGCCATTCGTCGCGGAACTTTTCGCTGTGGGTCGGCATGATTTTGCCGCGCTGGGTTTGCCCGCCGATGTTGTTCAACATGGGGGAGATCAAGGCGACGGGAGCATCAAAATCGCCAATCGTTTCTAGTAGCAGACCCGTTGCATGATAGTAGATTGTGACTGCTTTCGCCTTGGCGGTTAGCCCACGCCGCAGCGCGACGGTTTCACCGGGAGTTATGGTCGCCAATGTATCGGCTTCGGCAATCATTTGGGCTGCCATGACCATTTGGCTCTGATAATGTTCGTAGATCTTGTGGAACTGCTCTCGACTGATCTCGCCTTGAGCAAATTCGTCTACGGTCTTTTTCATCTTAGCCTGAATCAAACTCATGATGTCTTGGTTTTGGGTGTATCGCTTCTGAACACTGTCCGGTGCGACTGTGATATGGTCAACCATTCGATGCCTCTACTTATCCTGATGAGTCGATTTTCTGTATTGACTAATTATAAAAGGAATCTAGTGCAAAAGTTGACGACGATCTATAAAAGTTATTCCGAAATTATGCTAAATTGAGGATCGAAGCCTGATTGGGTGTGGTCAGACTCGATAATTGAGAATCCAAGCGAGTTGTCTATCGCGCCATTGAGTTGGCACCTGCGCGACGATCAAGTTGCGTAAGGTACACAACTGAGGATTTTGCCAGAGTGCTAGCCAATCCATGAAGGCCGAGTAGTGGATGCTCAAATTGGTCGATATGCAATCGCCCTAGAATTACGGTGCGTTTACCTTGATAACCGAAAGTGTGTGTGTATCTTGAAAGTAAATAACCATTACTCTATTGAAGATGGAAATCCAGCTATTGGTTAAGTCATGTTTTTTCTGTGTATCTTCTGGATTGGAGAGGTTAAATTGAATTCTTCCGATCTCGCTACCATCTCAGCTGGACTTTACACATGGGTGGTATAAGAATGAGGCAGACTAAGCAGTCTTAAC
>JBDTVG010000083.1:0-19206 GCA_040007395.1 Chloroflexota bacterium | reverse complement strand
TCTTTACACCCCTCGTCAACCTTTTTCGCTAAAATCGTGATCTACTGATTTTGGCATAATACATAACCAATGTAAGTTCGGGCTAAGCACAGCGATACCTCTTGGTAACCACACTTAATCAAGAGGTATCGGAAATGAGTTTGCTCGAATTATTTTGCTCAGTCGATGATTTTTGTCAGGAATACACCGTGCCCAGACAGCGAGAGCAGTTGGGGGGCGGAAAGACCACACGACACCGGGAAGGGATGCTGTATTTGAGTGAGATGATGACCATTCTTATCCACTTTCATCAAACGCACTATCGGGATTTCAAAGCGTAGTACACACAGCATGTCTAGGTCTCCTTGCGTCGAGAGTTCCCCAAATGGGTGAGTTACGGACGGTTCGTTGCGTTAATGCCCGCACGGTGGTGCCGCTAGCTAGGGTTGTATGTGCAGCGTCTGTTTGGTAAACTGTTCGGTGATAAAGGCTATATCTCCCAAAAGTTGTTCTCTCAACTCGTTTCCGACCAGTCGCTCCACCTGATTATTAAGCCGCGTAAAAACACGAAAGGTCAACTTATATCCTACACAGACAGGCTGTTCCTGCATCGGCGCGTTATCATTAAATCCATTAACGACCAACTCAAGTTCTCAAATTGAGCACGCCCGACACCGCAATCCGCTCAATGTCTTGGTCAATGTTGTCGCTGGCTTAATTGCCTATTGTTGGCAGCCCAAAAGCCCTCGCTTGGGATCGTTCGTCAGCCTGACTTGGCGCTGGCCTAAATCCTTAGCCCAAACTCACGTTAAATAGGTTACCTGATAAACCATTGGCAAAGCATACAGGTTAGCAATCAGGGTGGAGCAAAAGATGGCGGTACTTCGGCAGAAGTTACTTATACTTTATCTAGCAAGTTCGGCATTAGACAGTCCTGTGCGCGGTTGGTCGATCTATGATGGTACGGGCAAGGAAGCCCATACCACTGGAGATAGTGAACTACCTCCGTATAAGACTGGTATGGATGCACTAAAGGACGGGTGGCGTGTCATCCAGTTTTCCCAATTAATCCCGCCATATCCCGGTTTAGAATACACGACCTCCTTTCAGAAAAACGAATTTATATTTGAAAAACTAGAGGAAATCGATGGTCGCTAAAGAATATCTACTCACCTCTAAAGAAGTCGCCCAATTTGTCGCCAAAGGCTTTCTCCGCTTTGACGAACTGGTTTCGCCCGAACTGAACGAGGCGGCAATGCGGGAGATCGAAGTAGGTGTAAAGAGTGCTCCGGCGGGAACACCGTTTTCGCAGTGCTATCTGCCGCCTTCAACCTTAGGTCAGATTCTACGGATGCCGCGCGTTCAGGGAATCATCGAAAGTTTGGTCGGCTCTGATCCGTTGTTCGATCATCAGGCAGTGCATGTTCGCAAGCCAAACGAGGACGCTGCCCAACATATGCACGCCGACTCGATTATCGACACACGCACCCATTTCGACATCCAGTTAATGTATTACCCGCACGATATTCCATTGGAGATGGGCGGCACGCTTCTGTTACCGGGTAGCCATTTCCGGCGAGTCAATGAAAGCGACATCGCTCGCTATCAGAATATCGTGGGGCAGATCCCGATGGTGTGTAAGGCCGGGACGATTTTGGTGCTGCATCACGGTATCTGGCACTGCGGGCGACAAAACAAGACGGATCGGGCGCGGTATATGTTTAAGGTGCGCTTGAACCCGACAGTCCGGCAGCTTCGGTTATGGAACACAGATGACCTGACCGAAGAAACGTCGAAGCCCCGAATTATCTTTGACGGAGCGAAGCACTCAGAGCCAACTATCCAAGATATACTAAGTCAGCAGGAACCTTGGTTTGAGTGGGCTGAGGGTCGCTTAGAGATCGTCAACCGGATTCGGCTGTGGCGCTTCCTGACGGGCGAGGAAGCCTTCGATGTCGATTACTGGCTCACCCGCCTTGAGAATATGCCAGAAACCGCTTCCGAACTTTCGCACTAAGAATTCTCAAAGGCCGCGAGTCGGGTTGGGTCAAGAATTACAACACGCCCACGATACTGTTCAATCAAGTTCTGAGTACGAAATTCGTTCAGAATCTTGGTTACTGTTTCTCGATTCGCACCAACCATAGTCGCCAATGTTTCGTGTGTGCAGCGTATCTCACGAATACGCCCGCTATCTGACATTTGTAGTAGAAGCGATGCAACCCGTTGTGGCATAAGCTTAAAGGTCAAAATAGAAACGTGCTGTTGCATCGCCAACAACCGCTTACCAAGCGCTTCCAGAAAGCGGTTAGAAATCCGAAGATCGGTCAGCAGAATATTCTTGACATCTTCAACACTCATCGTACACAAGATAGCAGGAGTCATTGTTTGGGCATAGTTGCCATACAGGGATTGACCGAGAATCGCCATTTCGCCAAAGAGCGTGCCAGATTCCAGAATGGCAACCGTGATCATCTGTCCGTCAGGGGCAAGGTGGTAGATCTGTACTTGCCCCTCGTTGACCATGAACAGCACTTCTCCCAGTTGTTCGGGACTGTAGATAATGGTTTTGGAGTCCAGATGTCGAACGGGCGCACGTTTACTGATTACCGCTAGTTCTTCTACTGAAAGATCGCAGAAAATCTCAACAGCATTTAGACATTGCACACGGCTAGTCAAGCTGATCATGGGTGTCAAGCGCCTGTTAAATAGTTGAAGCTTAAAGAGTTTATCGGGCTTCCGTCTGGTCTAGCCAGAACTGCTCGACTACTTTATTAAACGGTTCACCAATATCCTGCACACTGTGACCCATACCCGGTATGACGGCACGCTGCCCGCCAATTTGTGCGACCAACGCATCCGCGATGGCATCAAACGCTTTGCTATGTCCACCCGTAATGACGAGTTTACGGAAAGATGAGTTTGCCAATTTTTCTACGGGAACATCGGCTTCCCAAGGGACGTGCATCTTGAGTATCTCTTGCACACTGGCAATCATCGGTGGTGGCATTGGCGAAGGCGGTCTGAACGGGACACCAGTCAATTCTAGGAAACGGAGCATAAAGACTTCTGGTTCTGGCGGATTCTGAAACAGATCGATCAGACTTTGGGTAAATTCGTCGGCATCGGGGTTGCCCTGTGCGATACGGAATGCGGCGGGTTCAATCAGGGTAAGCGATAATACTGCTTCAGGGCGCAGCGCTGCTGCCAGCAAAGCACCTAAACCACCGTAAGAATGCCCTACCAGATGTGATCCTTCACCTAATAGGTCGGCGATAAGCGGTGCATCTTTTTCGAAATCATCACGCCCATTCGCAGGGGTTTTGCCGTGACCGGGTCGATCTGGAAACAGCAGAGTCCAGCGGTCTGCCAGAGGTTTTTGATGCAAAAAGTTGGCGGCACCGCCTGCGCCACCACCATGTACGAGTACAACTTTGGCTCCCGTAGTACCCCATTGTTCAACATACATAGATGAGAGCTTTGAGCCTTGAGTTTCCACGATAACGACCTTTCCAGTTTTCTATCAGGCTGATAACCAGATCATATAAGCCAAATCAATGGCAAACTGTGATCCAGCACACACTTTTGAATTTAGGTCGTTGCGAAAGTGGCCTCAATATGACGCAATACACATAATTTGTGGTCTGCTTTATACTAATCGTAAATATGCTCGCGGAAACCACGACAGAAACTTTGGAAAGGCTAACGATGCTATCTGACTTGGCGATTGCCCAACAAGCCTCACTTAAACACATTCATGCCATCGCAGACCAGATGGGCCTGACCCCTGACGATTTGGATCTCTACGGCAGTCCGTATGTCGCCAAACTGCGCTTGGACGTGCTGGAAAAGCTCAAGGATCGGCCTGATGGCAAGTACATTGATGTGACTGCGATTACGCCCACGCCGCTGGGTGAGGGTAAATCGACTACCACCGTTGGACTGGGACAGGCGCTCAATCACATCGGCAAGCGGGCGATTATCACGATGCGTCAGCCTTCACAGGGGCCAACCTTCGGCATCAAGGGCGGTGCAGCGGGTGGCGGCTATTCGCAGATTGTGCCGATGGAGACCTTCAATTTGCACCTGACCGGCGATATTCATGCGGTGAGCGCCGCCAACAATCTGCTGGCAGCAATGATCGACAATCGTTTGATGCGCGGCAACCCGCTGAATATCGACGCAGACAGCATCACATGGAAACGTGTGTTAGATGTTAATGATCGGGCGCTGCGCCAAATTATTGTCGGGTTGGGTGGCAAAACCGAGGGCGGCGTACTACGCGAAACGGGCTTCGATATTGCCGTTGCCAGCGAAGTCATGGCGATTCTGGCCCTGACGACCTCATTGCAGGATATGCGCCAGCGCTTTGGGCGGATCGTGATCGGCCTGACCAACGATAAGAAGCCAATCACAGCGGAAGACATCGGCGCGGCGGGTGCAATGACGGTGCTGATGAAAGACGCACTGCGCCCGAACTTGCTGCAAACGTTGGAAAATACCCCAGCGATTGTCCATGCTGGCCCGTTCGCCAATATTGCGCACGGCAATAGCAGCATTCTGGCTGACTTGATCGCGATTAAGTGTGGCGAGTACGTAATCACCGAGTCGGGTTTTGGCGCGGATATTGGTGCGGAGAAATTCTTTAACATCAAGTGTCGATACAGCGGTTTGCGCCCGGATGCGGCGGTACTGGTCGTGACCGTCCGTGCGCTCAAGTCGCATAGCGGGCACTATAGAATTGTGGCAGGCAAAGCGCTTCCACCCGAAATGTTGGTGAGCAATGTGGCGGATGTGGAAGCCGGAGCCGCCAATATGATCAAACATATTGAGAATGTCCGGCGACATGGTGTAACCCCCGTCGTCGCCATCAATGTCTTTGAGGGCGACCATCCAGAGGAGATCGAAGCGATTCGGCGGATTGCGGTAGAGGCAGGAGCGTTGGGTGCATCAGTGGCGCGACACTTTGCCCAAGGCGGACGTGGTGCGGCTGAACTAGCCGAGATGGTCGTTTCCGCCGCCAGCACGCCGAATGAATTCCGCTTCCTGTATGAACTCGACCAGCCGATCAAGACTAAGATCGAGACGATAGCCACACAAATCTATGGTGCAGCAGGCGTGGCCTACGAACCATTGGCAGAACGCCAGATCCGCGACTATGAGGCGAACGGCTTTGGCAGTCTGCCGATCTGCATGGCAAAAACGCACCTGAGCCTGAGCCACGATCCCGCTTTGAAGGGCGCACCGACGGGCTTCACCTTGCCGATCCGCGAAGTACGCGCCAGTGTCGGTGCGGGATTCATCTATCCATTGTGCGGCGATATGCGGACGATGCCCGGTCTTTCGGATCATCCTGCCGCCGAACGAGTCGATATTGATGCTGATGGTAACATCGTCGGCCTGTTCTGATCCGCGATGCATTCAAGGATAGTATGGTGTGTACTAATCGCTGGAGTGATTGGCTTAATGACTCCGGCGGTCAAGGTGGTACAGGCAACCGCTATTGCACGTACCTTCAACCTAACAATCCCTTATGCCAACGCCGATATTTACCCCGGTCATTTGCTTAATGCTGAGATCGCGCTGGGGCAAATGCAGACGTTTTTCGATAGTGTGCAATTTACGCCGGAAGTCGAATATTCATTTAACCGCGATGTGTTGGGCGAAACCGTTGCTCGCAGTAGCGGTTATGTGACGACGCGCAATGGCTATGGTGACGGACTGAATGGGGCGGCTTCGGCGCTGAACATGCTGGTTCACAAGACTTTTTTCTGGGATCAAGATGGAGTCGAGAAACCGCTTTTTGAGCAGATCCATGCGTCGCCGCTGAAAAACGATGCGACGTTTGGGCCATTTGCGGTAGGGATCTATCTTGATCGCGATATTACGGCAGTTCAGGATTACATTTGGCGGCTTAATCCTGCTTATGATGGCACAGCGCCACACATCATTTGCTCCATGAACGTTACCGCAATTGCCTTATCCATTACCTACACCGACGAATATTCGCCGCCTGCTAACCCATCGGAAGCACAACGTCGCGCCAATCTGACTAACAGCCTGCACGCTATTATCGGTGATCAGCGTGTGGGCGTAAGTGTCATGCCTGCTGCTGATCCTGCTGCGAAAACTGAAGTCAACGCTGATGAACAAGTGCCTATCGCTTCAGCGTGGAAAGGGCCGGGGACGATCTATTTCTTCGAGAATGTGAGTCCCTCGGTCTGGGGCAATCTGCCGATTCGCTATTGGAACATAAAACACGTTGAACAGGTTCCCGCTGACTATCAGGCGGCATGGCTTGAAAATCACCAGATATTGAGCGAAGTATATGTGATGGCGGTCTTCAGTGGCAATCACGAAGCCGCCAATGTGCTGGCCTATGTCTACAAAACGCTGCCTCACAACCAGACTATCAATAGCAATCCGATCCGCGCCTTCAACGAGTGGAGTCAGCAGACGGTAGGGATTAGCCGTGCGTCAGGGATGTTCAATTGGCAGTATGGCGATCTGATGAATCCTGCGATTGTTGACCTACAGTTTGCCGAGCGCAAAGTCGATATTGGCAATGAGAGCTTGTTTTATGCCAACACCTTTTCCGCGCACGATCTCGCCTTGTTTTACTTGCATCTAGCAACTGTCGGCAAGGAGCGCGGTTACTATAATACGGCTGTCGAATTACTGTCTATCCGCACTGAGATCGTCAGCAAGATCGAGGGGCAGACGTTCAATACGGCGATTCACACGGCGACCAAAGATGGCTACTTTGTACCGGGCAGTCCATTAAGTTTGGGTCACGAAGTCAACAACGATGCGGGTTTGTTGATCTTTCCTGATGGCAGACTGTATATTGTCGCCTTCACCGCCTTCGATGCTGTAGACGTTGAGAGCGACGCAGTAGGCTTGGTTATCCGAGCGTTAGAACAAGCAGAATCATCGGCATTTAACGGGTTTGATCTGCTTTCTAAGACATAGATCTGTCTGTTGCTAGCCTAAGTGCGGTCCCAGACCGCTTCGCCATTCAAGATCCGCGCCAGTTGTTCTGGAAAGCGGGCATTGTCGAGGGGTTTTCCCAGAAAACCATCGAAACCCATCTGCCGAACAACACCAATCTCACTCACGTGGACTGTACAAGCGATAATGGGAATCGTTTCACCAAGCTCTGCTCTCAGCATGTTTTTCACGCCAAAGCCATCTAGTCCCGGCATCTCTAGATCGAGAAAAACAAGATCCACATGCTCCATAGTAGGCAAGAGATTTTGCAGCTTGGTCGGATTTGCTACCTCAACACAAGTTACGCCTTGTTTGGTGAGCAGTTGAGCGAGGACTTTCAGATTTTGTAGATTGTCGTCAACGATCAGTGCGGTTGTGTGACTCATAGTACCCTCTTATCATTAGGAATGGCTGTCCGTATCTGGACGAATTAGGTGAGACTTCTCATGCCTGCATACCAAACCTGTTCACCTTCCAGAATCTTGGCAAGCTGTTGAGGAAAAAGGTAGGTATCAATCGGTTTGGCAATAAAGCCAGCAAAGCCCTGAATACGGGCTTTAGGCATAGCAATAGAGGGGTCCATTGCCGAAACCGCCACAATTGGAACCTCGGCAAATCTTGGCACGGCTCGGATTTGATGGAAAACATCAAACCCAGACAAGTTATCCGCCAACATCAAGTCCAGTATTATCAAGTCGCAGCTCATACTGCGACTCAAACGAGAAAGCGTATCTTGTCCCCAGCGTTCGAATTCCACCAACGCCCCATGCCGTATTAATACCATCTGGAAGATGACCCGATTTTGTAGATTATCTTCGGCAATGAAGATACTCTTGTTTTTGAGTAGTAACATAATACAGATCCGCGCTCCTAACTAGTGATGCTCCAGATAAATTCGCCACCCAAAATCCGGTCAACCGTTTCGGGAAATGTATCAAGATCGATGGGTTTAGCCAAGCAACCGTTGAAGCCGGCAGTTTTGAGCTGTTGTACTTCTTCATTCATGACGCTGGCCGTCAATGCAACCACAGGAATTTCTTTGATCCATTCAAGCTGTTGCAACATATCTAACATTTCGAAGCCATTATAGGGTTTCACATGAATATCTAGGAAGATAACATCTGGTCTCGGATCAAGGGCCTTTGTGCGCCCCAGAAAATCTTCGCTATTTTCCAAGATGGTAATGTGAGGTAAATTCATGCGCCCCTTAAAGAGCATTTGCATTAACCTACGGCTTTGCGGATCGTCTTCAACGTATAGTACAACGGGTTTATGATTCACGAATGATTGCCTCTCTATGCCAGTGTTGGTATCAATGTGTCGGATTTAATTGGCAGGGAAATGAAGAAAGTTGAACCTTTGCTTACTTCACTTTCCAACCACAAACGCCCGCCGTGTGCTTCTGCCAAGCTCTTTGCAATAGGCATCCCTAAACCAGTTCCACCGCCTTGGCGTAATCCGGTTGTCGTCTGCTTAAATGCTTCAAAGACTAGGGCTTGATCTTCGGGCGCAATGCCCAATCCAGTATCTTTCACCGAAATGACGATCTCACCGTTCGCTTGGTGAGCACTGATTTTGATTTCGCCTTCTTCTGTAAATTTACAGGCATTTGAGATGAGATTAAGCAAAATCTGAAGGATACGCTGTCGATCCCCACGAATGAGTGGAAGGTTTTCATCGACCGCCGTTTCGATCTGAACGGCCTCCTTCAGCAAACTGCGACCAGTAGCCACTGTCGTGTCGAGGATGGTCTTCAGGTTAACGTTGTCCTCGATAAACAGATTGAGGGAACCGGCTTCGATTTTGGACATATCGAGTACATCGTTGATCAGGTTTAATAAGTGTTTACCGCTGCCAACGACTTCCAGAAGGAGTTCTTTTTGCTCGTCATTGACGGGACCTGTATCTCCATCGGCAACAAATCTTGTGAAGTTGATAATCGAGTTGAGGGGAGTCCGCAGTTCGTGAGACATGCTCGCTAGGAAAGCCGACTTCACTTGATCGGAGCGCTCCGCCTGTTCACGGGACAGTTCTGCTTGAACACGGGCTTCTTCTTTTTCAGTGAGACTTCTGGTAAGTTCGGATTGACTGGTCTCCAATTGGTGCAAATACCCTTCGCGGATTCGCCCAACCAATACTGTAATCCCTGTAGTCAGGAGAACAAATGAGAAAACAGTTATATTCGGAGAGCCGGTTGTAGTGACAAGTGTCTGAGGCTGAGGCGACAATATAGGAATTGCGGCTACAATCACCCCGACGATCAATGTGTCCCTCGACGTAAGCAGTAATCCTGCCATAATCACAGATAGCGATAGGAAAAACAGGGAGATGATGCTGGTCAAGACTCCTGTGGTTAAGATAGGCAGCCCCACCGCGATTATTGGAACGCTGACAATCATCCACGCTCCAACCGAATAGTATCGAGATCGGCTGAAAACATACGCGACTATGGTTAATAGTTCACCGATCAGAAGCGCCGGAGCAAGGGTAGTTACTGGTTTACCTTCAATGAGCGCAGCTACTGGGGAAGCAAACACGGTGAATAGTGAGAGTGGTATATATACCACGAGCATGGCAGATAAAAGTCGGGCTTTGGGCTTGTCAGAATCCCTTAATTCACCAACCGGTTTCGTCAGTGCGTCCCACAGTTTCTGGGCTGGAGCCGCTGGGCGCTGAATTTGTCCTGTGCTTTGTAATGTAGCGGTCATTTAGTACCTCGATTGGGTAAGTTATAGAGTGGATAGCATATAAAACGTTATGGTCAGCTATTGGCTAATGAAAGCATCCTCTGCTAGGTGGGGGGATTCCCGTCAAATGAGGAGACAACCATAACTGCATCAATAGAATTAAAATTGTGACAGTTAATCGATAATATGCCGTTCTCAAGAGACACATATATGTGTCTTTGTCATTGACCAAGTATCGTCCATTTTTACATCAATATGCTTTTTTTGATTTCACAAACGTGTCACTATTTCAATCAGTGTGTAATTTATTATGGAAGCAAATGATGACAAATATACAACCTATTCCTGTTGAATTTTACGCACGGTCTGCGCTCGTTGTCGCCCGCGAATTGCTCGGAGCACGATTGGTGCGTATTTTGCCGGATGGATCACGCCTTTCAGGGCGAATTGTGGAAACTGAAGCCTATTCGGGGCTAGACGATATGGCCTCGCATGGGCGCAGCAAACGCACAAAACGTAGCGCACCAATGTGGGATGTGCCGGGGCGTGCCTATATTTACTTTACCTACGGCATGTACTGGATGCTGAATGTTGTCGCAGAACCAGTCGATTACCCCGCTGCGGTGTTAATCCGTGCTATCGAGCCGTTGGAAGGGTTGGACATCATGCGGCAGCAACGATCTGACCGTAAGATGGCGGAATGGACGAGCGGCCCTGCCCGACTCGTGATCGCCTTGACGATTACGGGCGCATTGAATACCGCGGATATGACTCGCACCGACTCTGGCCTGTGGATTGAGCCTGACGAGACTATCCCAGACTCGCTGGTACGTACTGGACCGCGTATCGGACTAGGTAAGACGCCCGAACCGTGGTTCACAATCCCTTGGCGGTGGTGGGTCGCTGGCAATCCTTATGTGTCAGCGGGATCAGGAAAGTTGGGCTGAATCCTCTTATCTGGAATTGTTAGCACAAACATTCTATTTCTTCTATAATCATTCCAACTTGGCAGGTGCGGAGGATATAGAAGTTGGCAAAGCGGCAGGTCGATGTAACTACAGAAGATGAGATGGAAGACGACCTTACCTCAGAAGAACGTTATGCAACGATTGTCGAAGTGCTTCTTGGCTATCCAGAAGTGACCTTTGGCGGATCGGATAAGCGCAGTTTTGGCGCATCGGCACTCAAGGTGCGAGGTAAAATCTTTGCGATGATCGACTCTAAAGACGAGTTTGTTGTCAAACTTCCACGCCAGCGTGTTGATAATCTTATCGCTGCTAACGCGGGATCACACTTCGATCCGGGTCATGGTCGGCTGATGAAGGAGTGGTTAGCCGTCGAACCAATGTCTACAGCGGATTGGTTGGCACTAGCAAAAGAAGCGATGGAGTTTGTGCTGTCCAAAAGTTGATCTTGCCTGAGCGCTATTGCCCCGCATTTAGCCAGCACCTCTTACCTGTTCCCGACTAATAACCCAGCAAAGCCGAGTCTGTAAGTCTGTCTTTCTACTGGCAGAGAGACGGATCTTGGATATGGTAGTCTGTCCCCTGATCGGTATTTTGCTGTGTAGGCTACTTGTGATAATATCTAACCGATCTCAAGCAGGCCAACCTAAACACTGGTCTATAATTTTTAGACACTATGTTTGCATTTACTAATTTTTTTTACGTTCCCACTGTTTATACCAAGCCGCAAACATTGTGTTCCAAGCCTGCAATGGCTCTATTTTCAGAAGGAGTACCATATGGTCGATCTCGGTAAAGACCAATTGATCGAGATGTATTATGAGATGGTATTGATCCGGCACTTTGAAGAGCGTGCCAAAGAACTGTACCATGAGAAAAAGATTGGCGGCGCTTACCTGCATCTGTACAACGGACAGGAAGCGACGGGGGTAGGAGCCATTCGGGCGCTCCGTGCGGAAGATCATGTTATCACTGCCTACCGTGATCATGGGATTGCCATCGCTAGGGGGGTTGATCCTAACCGCATTATGGCAGAGATGTACGGAAAGCGGACAGGCGTGAGCGGCGGCAAAGGTGGCTCGATGCACCTTGCAGACCGCAGCCTAAACTTCTGGGGCGGCTATGCAATCGTTGGGGGACAGCTTCCGATTGCGGCAGGCATTGGCCTCAAAATAAAGTACAACGAAGAAGATGCAGTCGTCCTGTGTTTTGTTGGGGATGGCGCAACGAACAACGGTTATTTCCATGAATCGCTGAACCTTGCTGGCGTGTGGAAGCTCCCCGTGATCTGGCTCATCGAAAATAACCTGTACGGCATGGGTACTAAGGTCGAAGATTCCAGTGGTCAAACTGAACTGGTCAAGCGTGCTGTGGCTTACGGCATTCTGCAAGGGCCGCGTGTCGATGGGCAAGATGTTATCAAAGTCCACGAAGCCACACTGGAAGCTGCCGAGTATGCCCGCAAACATGGGTCGGTACTGATGGAAGCGCTGACTTATCGTTACGAAGGCCACGGCATGTCCGATAGAGCTTTCATCAATAGAACAGAAGAATTAGCGCACTGGCACGAACTTGACCCAATTCCACGTCTGCGCGATATGCTGTGCGAAAAGTACAAGGATATTGGCCCTGCGCTGGAAAAACTGGATAAAAAGGCTGTGGACGTGGTGGCAGCGGCGGAAGAATTCGCTGAGAAAAGCCCCATTCCTACCTACGATGACCTTATGAACCATGTCTACGTCTAAGATGAGGAATTGATGGCAGATAAGAATACATCCATGCGTGAGGCGCTTCGGGCGGCCTTACATGAAGAAATGGTACGCGATGAGCGTGTATTTATCATGGGCGAAGAAGTAGGCCGTTGGGATGGAACCCACAAGGTAACACGCGGCTTCTTCGAGGAATTTGGCGAACGTCGCGTTCGCGATACCCCCATTAGCGAGATGGTCATTGCAGGGGCAGCAGTGGGCGCGGCGATGGCGGGACTGCGGCCTGTCGCTGAGATTATGACGATCAACTTCGCTTTTCTGGCCTTCGATGCGATTATCAATCTGGCGGCGAAAGTCCATTACATGTTCGATGGGCAGTTTACCGCGCCCTTGGTAATCCGCGTGGCGACAGGCTGGGGCGTTCAGGCAACGGCAACTCACTCGCACAGCCCAGAGCCGATTTTTGCCCATTTTCCGGGGCTGTATGTAGCTTGCCCTTCGACACCTGCCGATGCGAAGGGAATGCTAAAAGCCGCGATCCGCGATGAGAATCCAATATTGTTCTCGGAAAGCATTGCCCTGTACTCGAAGCCGGGTATTGTTTCTGATGATCCCGATTTGCTCATTCCAATTGGCAAGAGCGATTACAAACGGCGCGGCAAAGACGTAACGATTGTGACGTTTTCACGCGGCGTAGACTGGTCATTGGAAGCGGCAGAAATTCTGGCAAAAGATGGTGTGGAATGCGAGATCGTGGATCTGCGTTGGCTGCGCCCGCTGGATCTGGATCTTGTTTTCGAGAGCTTTAAGAAAACCAATCGCTGCGTCGTGGTCGAGGAAAGCTTGCCACACTTTGCAGTAGGCAGTGAGATAGCCGCGCAGATTCAAGATCACATGTTTGACTACATGGACGCGCCTGTCAAGCGCGTGAATGCGCTAGATGTACCGCTGCCTTTTGCCAAAGAGATCGAATTGATGGCCTTGCCTGACGCACAGAAAGTTGTTGCGGCTGTGAAAGAGGTGCTGTAATGGCTGAAGTGGTTACACTGCCCAAGCTAGGTTTGGATATGACCGAAGGAACTTTTATCAACTGGACGAAGAAAGTTGGTGAAGCGGTCAAGACAGGCGACGTGCTGGCTGAGATTGAAAGTGATAAGGCCACGATTGAGATTGAATCGACAGCTAGCGGTGTGCTGACCAAAACGCTGGTTGATGTCGGTCAAGTCGTAGCCGTTGGAGCGCCGATTGCGGAGATTAGCACTGAGGGTGGTGCGTCTGTTCCGGCGGCTGAAACTGCACCCGCCGAAGTTAAGAGCGCACCTAGCGCCAGCGCTACAACTGCCAGTACTAATGGTAAGCCTGCGCCGGCTGTGGCTGCGCCCGCTGCTGTATCAACAAGTGTGGGTGAGGAGTTCCCCGGCGGTATAAAAGCTAGTCCAGTTGCCCGCAAAATTGCCGAGGAAAAAGGCCTTGATCTGCACCAGATACAGGGGACTGGTCCCGGTGGACGTATCAGTAAAGCCGACGTAGAAGGCTTCACGCCTAGCGCAGTTCCAGCTGTTGCTCCCGCTGCCGTGTCGTCCGCACCAGCGACCTCAGCGATTGTATCGCGTCCACAGCAGGTCGCGCCGACAGGCCCCGGCATTTCCGAAGAACCCGTTTCCAAGCTACGGGCGCGGATTGCCTCGCGCATGGTCGAGAGCAAACAAACCATCCCGCATTTCTATGTGACGACTGAGATCGATATGGCTCCGGCGCTGGCTTTGCGTAAGCAGATCAACGAAGGCATCCCCGAAGATCAGAAGATCACGGTCAATGATTTGGTGATCAAAGCAACAGCATTGACACTGCGCCAATTCCCCAATCTGAACAGCCATTTTTACGGCGACAAGATCGTACATTTCGATCATATCAATATCGGGATTGCGGTGGCGTTGGACAGCGGCGGGCTAATGAATGTCGTGGCGAAAGATGCCGACATTACGTCGATCTCGCGGATGGCGCAGCGCAACAAAATCATGATCAATAATGCACGTGCGGGCAAGGTCAAGATCGAAGATATTGAAGGCAGCACCTTTACGGTCAGTAACCTCGGCGCTTACGATGTAGAACACTTCATCGCGATCATCAATCCACCGGAAGCTGGTATTCTGGCGGTTGGGTCAGCTCGCGAGGTTCCGGTAGTCATCAAGGGCGAGATCAAAGTTGGCACGCGCATGAAATGTACACTCAGTGTCGATCATCGAGTGAGTGATGGCGCGGAAGGCGCACGCTTTATGCAGTCCTTCAAGAATTTGCTTGAAACACCTATGCGGCTGTTGATCTAAAACCCGATCTCAATTGGCGTGTACAGGTGGCTCAGTTTACGGAAAATTCGAGCCACCTGTTTAAAAATTTTGTCCCAAAGCGGGGCTTGATTTGCGTCTTGCAAAAGCTCCTGTAGAATCTTGAATGTGGTTACATTCCGGCACAGTTGGGAGATATGCCAGTGGCTATGCAAATGCGAAAATGCCCTCGCTGCGGACATGATAACGTACCACGCGCCATCTTTTGTTTTCAATGTGGACGGAATCTGGACGATGTGCCCTTCGTGCGCGGAGTGCATGGGACAGGCAAACTTGTTGAAGACGCGCTGCGTTTTATCAAGGAGCGCGGACATACCCTCGAACCGGGCATGATCGAACGACTGCGTGAAGCCCGCGCCAAACTCCCTCCCGATGATTTGAATGGCGAACCAATGACCTGTTTACGCTGCGGGACGCTGAATGTCCCAGTGGCGCGGTACTGTTTGGGATGTGGGTCGCCGCTGGTCATCCCCGATATGGATTTCAATCTACTGCCTGTAAGCAATGCTCGCACTAACGTTGGGCAAGTACGTGATAACAACGAAGATCATGTTAACCTATGGGCGTTGGACGGTGTGCTGCTGGCGGTAGTGGCTGATGGGCTTGGCGGCGCTGCCGCTGGCGAAGAAGCTAGTCGGTTAGCTGTCGAGGCAATTCAGGCTGACTTTTTGGGCGAAACACGCGGTAGTCAGAATTTACAGATTCTCAAGGAAAGCGAATTGAGCGAACGGATGGTACAGGCCGTCCGTGAAGCAAACCGAGCCGTGTTTGAACGCGCCGCAATGGACAATACCTTAAAAGGCATGGGCACAACGACGACGCTAGCGCTCATCCGGGGCAACCGGGCGATTATCGCGCATGTTGGCGATAGCCGTGCCTATCTCGTTGACGGGCAGGAAGGCTGGATCAATCAGGTCACGGACGATCACAGCTTTGTGCAAGCGCTGGTCGCATCGGGGCATATCACGCCCGAACAGGCCAAGCAGCACCCAATGGGCAATGTGTTGTATCGCGCACTGGGCCAATCGCTTGATCTGGAAGTGGATGTATACACCCGCTATCTCAAGGCAGGAGATCGCCTTGTCATTTGCTCCGATGGCCTGACGCGGCATTTGCTACCCGACGACATCGCCAAAATTGTGCTTAATAGTGAGATGCCACATCTTGCCACCTACGATCTGATCGAACTCGCGAATTCACGCGGTGGCGAAGACAATGTGAGCGTAATTGTGATCATGATGCAGCCTATTGCCGAGGAAACAAGCGTAACGCAAGACAATGAGCAACAAAGCACAGAAAAATAAAGTGCAGGGACGTGGCCTGCCTCTCAAGAGCGAACCTGTTATAAGAGGCCGTTTGCTGCAACTGGGTATTTTGTTAGCAGCAGTGGTTATTATTTTTATCGTTGTCAAGGTTACAGATAGTTCCCGTAATGCAGTTACCATCACTCGTCGCACCGATCCTAAAGGCGTGGCGCAAGTTTGGGTTCCGGCGGGTTGTTTTCTGATGGGGACTGATCCCAAGACTGACCTGACCGATGAGACAATCCCGCAACATACTGAGGAATTCCCACAGCACAAGGTATGTATCACTAAAGGCTACTGGCTCGATGAGTATGAAGTGACCGAAACTTCCTACGATCAGTTTATTAGTACTGGTGGTTACACTAACAAGGATTATTGGTCAGATGCAGGCTGGCAATGGAAAAACGCGAATAATCCATCGCCCTCACTCAATGGTGATACTGCATCAACGCTGCCGCATGGCGGTATGAGCTATTACGAAGCTGAGGCTTACGCTCATTGGCGCGGCGGGCGGCTGCCAACAGAGGCCGAATGGGAATATGCGGCACGCGGCCCTAATTCTTTGATCTTTCCGTGGGGCAACGAATATGGCTTCAAGCCGGAAATCGATCCCCCAGCCAAAGATCCGGGGAACTTTAGGGGCAAGGGCAAGAAAAAAGCTCAGAGCGCGGTAGCCGTTGGCAGTTATCCAGTGGGCAGAAGTTGGATCGGGGCGGCGGATATGTCTGGCAACCTGTTTGAGTGGGTGGCGGATGTATACGATGCCACGTATTATGCTCACAGTCCCACAAACGATCCTACAGGATCAACCCCGGTGGAAAACTCGGAGTATGTGATTCGGGGTGGATCGTGGGCGGCAAATTTGTTCTGGGCGCGTGGTGCAGCCCGCGATACTCAAGCCCCCGGTAGCAATCTACCGTTCTTCGGTACGCGAGTCGTCTTGACGCAATAAGAAATAGTTACTTTGGAGGCTGATCGTAAAGATCAGTCTCTATTTTTTTGAAATTAAGGATGCTCCTCTTTGCGCCACTATTTAATGATTGAACCATGCGCTGCGTTGGAAAAACGGTGTTGGGTCAGCACCACTCTACTACGATTTTCAATCTATTCCGGCTATGTGACGGCAAGATGCGAATAAACTAAACTCTAGCTTGTTAAATAGCGAAATACAGCGTAGTCTATGGTCAACTTCTGCTTTCTAACGTTTGTCATCAACAATATAAGGACTATTAATGAGCAACCCAGATCAAATAGGGATGGTGAATATTCCCAAACGTCGAGGTCGTGGTTGCTTGCGCTGGCTGGGCGGGTTTGTAGTGGTGGTAGTGGGGTTGATTCTGGCGGGTACGATTTACGAGTCGGTAGCGGAAGCAGCCGACCTGCAAGCATATCCGCCATCTGGTCAAATGGTAGATATAGGTGGCTATCGCTTACACATCAACTGCATTGGCACTGGTCAACCTACCGTAGTCATTGATGCTGGATGGGGCGATTGGTCACCGATGTGGGGTTCGGTTCAGGCGGGCGTGGCAAAGACCACACAGGTTTGCACCTATGACCGTGCCGGCATGGGCTATAGTGAGGCGGGGCCTCTACCCCGGAATGCCGAGCAATTTGCCAAAGAACTGTATTCCCTGCTTAAGCAAGCTAATATTGCGGGGCCTTATCTACTCGTTGGACATTCGCTGGGCGGTTTACCTGTGCGTGTGTTTGCTCACAATTATCCTACAGAAGTCAGTGGGGTTGTGCTGATCGACTCGATGAGTCCTAGACAAGCAACGCAACCTCTCACCGAAATAAAGCCTCAGACTCCCTCGCAATCCAGTGGGGTTTCGTTTCCTTTCCTATTGGCTCGTATCGGATTGGTGCGTTTGTTAGCTGGGCCGTTAGGATTCAGTCAAAATCTGCCGCCGGAGACAAAGAATGCTTATACCGCTTTCTCGGTGACTCCGCGGTCTATCCAAGCGTGGGCAGATGAAGGTATGGGTCTGCCAGAAAGTTTGGCGCAAGCGGATGCAGTAAAGACCTTCGGCGATTTACCCATGATCGTTCTGTCGCGTGGTTTGGATCAGCAGTCGGACTGGCAGGTAATGCAAACCGAACTGCTTCAACTGTCCTCTAATAGTCAACAGATGATTGCCGATAAAAGCGGGCATAACATCGAAATTGAGCAGCCGGAGGCTGCGGTTGGGGCGATTGTCAAGATGGTAGACCAGCTTCACCAAGCAGCAAACAAATAGATCGCGTCACGGTTGGAAATGCCAGATTCATGACCATCCTGATCGCCAGACAAGAGATAGGTCATGAATCTGCGACCCTTTCCAAGTTATCAATTAGCGCTATTCCCGTATGTAATTTCCTCTATCTTAAAGCCATATATGCAGATAAAACTGTGATGGCTAAAGCATACTGTGTTGCTGGCACTGATACAGCGCAATATGCTATACTCGCCATATAACATAGCATCGTTTCCCTCTCAACGTGTTAGGATTCTCAATGCGACATTTTCTGGAAATTGCAGACTGGTCCCCTACGGACCTAGAATATTTGATCCGGTTAGCGGCCCAATTAAAGCTGGAATGGCAATCTGGCGGCAATCGTCCGGTATTGGGTGGTAAAGTGCTGGCGATGGTTTTCCAGAAGCCCTCGCTGCGTACTCGTGTTAGCTTTGATGTAGGGATGCTGCATCTGGGTGGACATGCGCTGTACCTTAGCCCCAATGAGATCGCGTTGGGGCAGCGCGAGAGCGTGGCAGATATAGCACGTGTATTAAGCGGCTTTACTCAGGGCATTATGGCGCGTGTCTTTGACCCGGCTCATATTACGGAATTGGCACGATGGAGCAGCGTTCCAGTGATCAATGGTTTGAGTGATCGCAGCCATCCCTGTCAGGCGTTGACCGATATGCTGACACTGTACGAGCACTTTGGATCGCTGCGTGGGTTGAAGCTGGCCTACGTTGGTGATAGTAACAATGTTGTGCGATCTTTGGCGGAAGCGTCAGCAAAACTCGGTGTACGATTGAGTGTGGCTAGTCCAGTGGGCTATCAGTTTGACCGCGCCACCGTACAAGAACTTTCCGTCCCCGGCTTTGATCTGCAATTGCTCGACGATCCTGTCAAAGCAGTGGATGGAGCCGATGCGGTCTATACTGATGTGTGGACAAGTATGGGGCAAGAGCAAGAAGCCGAAAAACGACGCAGCGTTTTTCCACCGTATCAAGTCAA
>JBDTVG010000082.1:0-3228 GCA_040007395.1 Chloroflexota bacterium | reverse complement strand
CGCACGAGTAACGGGAGCCAGTATTCTGCTGCCACTCTTTATTCTGGTTGGCTACGGCTTGCTAGGGGCGGTTGATGATTGGTCGAAGTTGACTAGCAAAGGCGAGGGCATTTCGGCTCGAACCAAATTGCTGGGTCAAATCATATTGGCAGCTATCGCCGCCATCGTGCTGTCACAAGCGAACGGCGGATTCTCCTACGCCAATGAGATCAATATCCCGGTGATTGGCAGTCTACCGCTGCCACCGATTCTATATATCGCGGTGGTCATCATCGGCATTGTAGGGATGTCCAACGCCGTCAATCTGACCGATGGGTTGGACGGGTTGGCAGGCACCGTCACGTCTAGCGCTTTCGTAGCCTACGGTCTGATCGCCCTGCTGCAAGGCCAGATCCCGCTAGTTCAGTTCTGCTTCATCATGGTAGGCGCGTGCTTTGCCTTTTTGTGGTACAACGCTTTACCCGCCCAACTCATTATGGGCGATACTGGCGCACTCGCTTTAGGTGCAGTACTGGCAACCATTGCGCTGATGACTGGACAATGGTTGCTGCTGCCCGTTATCGCGATTGTGCCTATTGCAGAAACGATTAGCGTTATCTTACAGGTGTTGTACTTCCGCTGGACAGGCGGGCAGCGCTTATTTCGGCGTTCACCAATCCACTACCACTTCCAGATGGAAGGTTGGAGCGAATCGCAGGTTGTCCAGCGCTTCTGGCTAGTGGGTATCCTTTCTGCGATGGTCGGCGTAGCATTGGCGCTAATCCGTCCATGATCCGCTCAATCTCCTAAATCATATACGCTGTGCGATGAATACCCTTCGCTGCCCCTACGAGTTCTGGCAAAGCCATCCTGAATCTGTTAGATTTGCTGCCTAAAGCAATCAAAGCATTCATCAGTGGTGGAGAACTATTCATGTCAGGATCGCCCAATGCCCGTGTCGCACTTGGCTTGTTGATGCTGATTAGTGCGTCGCTGGCCTGCAACGCTCAACTGGGTAATAGCGAACCGACGGCTGTGGCACAAGGGCCATCGGTAGTTTTTATTGCGCCAGAAAATAACAGCACGATTGCCGAAGGCACGAGTCTTACTTTTGCCGTGAATGCTTCTGGCGCAAATGTCGCTAAGATCGATTTTCTGGTGGACGACTCACCGATTGGGACGCAAACCGCCCCGACCGCCGGAGGGCAGTCGAATTTTACCGCGCAGCAAGTCTGGACTGCTTCGCCTGTGCAAGGGCATTTGGTGGTTGCTATTGCCTCTGATGCAGACGGCAAAACGATTGGCGATGCCAAGCTGACCATTCAAGTGGTTGCCAAACCACAAGCCGGTCAAGATACAGCGGCAACCGTTCCAGCGACCAAGAGTCCAGCGACCACCGCAGCGCTACCCACAAAGGCTGCACCAACCCCATTAATTGCTACTAATCCGCCGCCGCAGCCGACGACTGCTGTGCCCCCCACCGTAGCGCCAACGGCAGCCCCGGCTGGACAAATTATCTTAACGGTCAAGTCGCCTAATCTGAACATCCGTAACGGCGATGGAACCAGTTTTTCTATCATAGCGTCGATGAAAACGGGGGACACCGCTCAAATCGTCGGACGCAATGCCGCCCGGACATGGTGGGTCGTTCAGAAAGACACAGTACGTGGCTGGGTAATCGCTAGCACGGAGTTTAGTCAGGTGGCAGGCGATACAACCAATGTACCGCTGGCTCAGTCGCCTGCCACTCCAGTACCTTCCTCCAATCCGCCGACCGCCGTTCCAGCGCAAGCCGCGACTAGCACAACGGGTGCGGTTGCCGATCTTGTCATTGACGCAGCAACCCTAAATCCCGCAACACCGAACAGCAACCAGACGTTCATTGTGATCATCACCATTCGCAATCAGGGCAGTGTCGATGCCCCTGCCACGACGGCATGGGGTGCCTTCCAACCGGGTAACGAACAGAGTCAAGAAGCCGTCCCTGCCATCAAAGCAGGCCAATCCGTCAGCGTTAACATGGCGGTGACGCTCAAATCGGGCGGGGCGAATCAATCAGGTGTCCTGACGCTGGATAAATACAATCAGGTGGATGAAGGGCCGAACGGCGAGGCCAACAATCAAAAGACGATCTCCTATAATGTGAATTGATCGACAGACTCTATTGAGGGCGCTAAACTCTCAATGGAGTCTTCCTTGCATAGTCCTTCGATACAATCCCCTGAATATTCTTAATAGCCCGACGAATAGGCTATTGACGTTTTGCACATCCCTGTATAATAAGGTTTTTCAAGTAAATTATTTCACACGTTTGTTTGGCATATTTTTTTACCCGGTGAGAAGCCGGGTTTGCTTTATAGCCAATTCTGTAACTGACTCTAACCCTATGAGTTGTAGGAAAATGAAACGCACATGATCAGACTGGTAATTGTAGAATCACCGACTAAAGCAAAGACAATCCGGGGCTTTTTGCCCAAAGGCTACCGGGTTGAGGCGAGTATGGGCCATATCCGTGACCTGCCCGAATCCGCCAGCGAAATTCCCGCCGCCGAGAAAAGCAAAGATTGGGCGCGGCTTGGCGTAAATGTTCATTCGGACTTCGAGCCGCTGTACGTTGTTCCAGCCAAGAAGAAAAAGTTGGTGAGTGAACTTAAAGCGGCGCTCAAAGAAGCCGACGAATTGATCCTAGCGACGGATGAAGATCGCGAAGGCGAGAGTATTGGCTGGCATCTAGTTCAGGTGCTCAAGCCTAAGATTCCGGTGCGGCGGATGGTCTTCCACGAGATCACGCGGGAAGCCATCGAGGACGCGATCAAGCATCCACGCAGCATTGATGAACAAGTGGTACGCGCTCAAGAAACACGGCGAATTCTGGATCGGCTGGTGGGCTATACTGTCTCGCCACTGCTGTGGAAAAAGATCGCGCCGGGGCTTTCAGCGGGGCGTGTGCAGTCGGTAGCGGTACGATTGTTGGTGCAGCGCGAGGAACAACGCCGCGCATTCCACTCCGGCAGCTATTGGGATCTGCGGGCGATGCTTGCGCCCTTAGACCAGTTACGCAGCGAATTCGAGGCGACCTTGCAATCTCTCGCCGGGGTGCGCGTCGCCACTGGCAAAGACTTCGACGAGAACACCGGGAAGATCGCCAAGGGCAAGAAGGTTCTGTTACTCAACGAAACCGAAGCAAATATCCTGCAAGATCGGCTTCTCAAGGGCAAATGGCAAGTGACTGATGTAACCGAACGCGCT
>JBDTVG010000081.1:0-5924 GCA_040007395.1 Chloroflexota bacterium | reverse complement strand
ATACCTCCAATTCTATCCTACAGGAGCCGTTCTTTAATTCCCAAACACGCTCTAGCGGCGTGCTTGGACCAGATCATTTTCGCGCCAAGCGATTACGCCTAACTGCTCGTCAACATCGGACAGGCCGCGTAGATCGGGAGTGCGCGGTACTTCCCATGTACTATGCAGATCGCCCGATGTGCCTTCATACAGACTTCGGGCCTGTTCCGCCAGTTGTCGAGCATGGGCCAGCTCGCGTTTCTGAATGTAGACCCACGCCAGATGATGAACAGCCGTTGCCGTCGTGCCGGGCAGATGATTTGCCTCACTGCGCCCTTGGAGCTGCTCCAAATAATCGCTTGCTTTGTCCAATTGACCCAGTTTGCGATAGGTCACTCCAAACATCAATAAGCTGTGGTCGCTTAGCAGCGATTCTTCCGATTGACCCTGTAGCGCGGCGGCTTCTTTATAAAGTACGAGGGCGCGGTCTGGTTCCCCACGATTAAGATAATAGGCCGCTAATTCGGCGGTGCAGGCTGCAATTCCTGCCCAATCGTTCTGTTGAGTCAGACAGCGGCGGGGCTTCGGTCAAGACGCGAAGCCCCGCCCGATACTGACCCGCGTTGATCTCCATTTGACCTATCGCCAATAGAGCACGCGCATAAGTGGGCAGATCATCTCCCTTCGCGATGTGCGACGCTAACCGCGCTTCGGAGAGTGCCTGCGACCATTTACCGGACGCAAAATAACTTTCCGCCCGCAACAGCCGTAACTGACCCGCCTGATGTGCATCGGAGGCGACCAGCCGAAGCCCCGCCTCACAATACGCTTGAAGATCACTGTGCAACGCCGAGGCGCGAAGATAGGGAGCCAACGCACCGATGAGCGTTAACAGCGAGTTACTCAGTTCCGGGTTAGCCTGATCCATCAGCCAGCGCAGGGCTGCCCGAATCTGCGAGTATTCCTCTCGTAACAGAGTGAAGTCGGCTTGCGCGGTGTGCGTTGCTTCCACATAGTACAGGGCATGACGTAACTTCGCTTGATAGGCGGGGAGTGCAAGCTGCCTGACTGATCCCATATCCCTATTCCAACCAGCAGAGCGCTAATAGAACGATAGTGGCGAAGTTTACCCATACAGGAAACCTCGCCGCTACTCGTTTCAATCCCCCAAATGAGGATTAGCTGACTGCAACGACGATAAAGATACGCGTAAAGCAGCGAATGAGGAGTTTCAATCCCCCAAATGAGGATTAGCTGACTGCAACTTGGGCCGCTCGGCACGGTAACGGGCAATCCAAAGTTGTTTCAATCCCCCAAATGAGGATTAGCTGACTGCAACAGTTATCACGCCACGCTACGCTACGGTCTTGTCAGGTTTCAATCCCCCAAATGAGGATTAGCTGACTGCAACCGCTTCCTTCGATTCCATTCTACGAGGCATTTTTGACCTATGAGATCGATTTGACGCGAATTTGATACCTTGTAGAGCGTGTTTTTTTAAGCACATGAATAAAAAGTATATCTCTAGTCCATCATTTTTCGCAACTCGGTTTCTGCATCAAAACAGCGCCGAGTTTCGACAAGGCCATTCAATCCCCCATTGAGGATTATCGGCATATAGCCTTAACGCAACCTAAGTGGGTAATCATCGACCAGTTCGTTTCAATCCCCCATTGAGGATTATCGGCATATAGCCTCAACGCCGCAACGCCGACCGCCGTACTGGCTACAAACGCTATCTGAGCGTATTTCCCACGTCTCAAGGCGGCCCAGGACCTTTGCCGTTCGTTATACTCAGCCGAACACACCCATTCAGGTTGGCAGAGGAGATGAACATGTGGGCAGCACTTGTCAACTTTGGTAAGGCGATCGTTGGCCAGGGCATGCAGTGGCTCAATACGAAGCTTCAGAAGTGGACCAAACCTAGGGACGGCTCGGCTGTCGTGGAAACAGTCAACGACCTGCTGCGTCCCAAGCCGGAGTTGGTGCTGGAGAACGCCCTACTGCGCCAACAAGTGATCATCCTCCAGCGCGGGGTGAAGCGCCCGAAAGTTACCAACACCGACCGACGGCTACTCGTCTTGCTCGCCAGCCGCCTACGAACTTGGCGTCAGGCTCTGGTCGTGGTGAAGCCGGAGACGTTGTTAGCGTGGCATCGTGAGCTGT
The DNA here is from genome assembly GCA_040007395.1 of Chloroflexota bacterium. GTDB lineage: Bacteria > Chloroflexota > Anaerolineae > Aggregatilineales > UBA2796 > DATGFK01. Next base: position 3,779 of record JBDTVG010000081.1, on the reverse strand, counting down.
TCAAACTGGTGTGGCGCCAGAAATCCGCGGTCAAGATGGGTCGTCCACCTTTGACAGCCGAGGTGGTCGCGCTCATCAAGAGGATGGCCCAAGAGAACCCGCTGTGGGGCAGCGAACGCATCCGTGGGGAGCTGCTCAAGCTGAACCTTCATGTCGCCAAACGCACCATACAGAAATACATCCACCAGGTTCGCTCGCCACGTCCTTCCACTCAGAACTGGCGCACTTTCTTGCACAACCATGCTCAGGATGTTTGGGCGTGTGACTTCTTGCCCGTGGTCAGCTTGTTCTTTCGACAGTACTTCGTGTTTTTTATCGTCGAATTAGCCTCCCGACGGGTGGTGCACTTCGGGGTAACCACCAACCCGACCGATGCCTGGGCCGCACAACAACTCCGCGAGGCCACCCCCTTTGGCGAAGGTCCCAAGTATCTCATTCGCGACAATGACAGCAAATATGGCGTGGCGTTCGCTCGAGTGGCAGCCGGAGCCGGGATCAAAGTCCTCAAAACTCCCATCGCGGCGCCCAACGCCAACGCGGTGTGCGAACGGTTCCAGAAATCGGTACGCCGCGAATGCTTGGATCACTTGTTTGTGCTCAGCCAAGGGCACCTGTACCGCATGATCCAGGCCTACGTGTCGTATTTCAACTGGGAGCGTCCGCACCAAGGGATCGGTCAACGCATTCCCACTCCATCCGCCCTCGCCTGCCCAGCGTCAGAGGTCGCCCAACCTATTACAGCTTATCCAGTGTTAGGTGGACTTCATCACGTCTACCGGAGAGCGGCATGAGCAGACGAAAAACGACCTTTGGTTCACTTTGTAGCCACCACGACCTGCTGAGGCGACCTTGGTTTGCCCAGATATGCTAAGTAGACAATAAGTAGCTGTAACGCGGCTTATAGACCTGACCTGGACAAAAAACAGCACGCCCAGACAGTAAATCGCCTGGGCGTGCTGTTTTGGTTTTTGTCCCCATCCACCTACCCCTGTCCTGGCTACAAAGCACATCCGTTCGGAAAACCAGGCTGAAATTGGTGGTTATGCGGCGATTTGATAGTCATGGTGTAGCCCACCCAATATCGCTGTACTAACTACCTTTTCCGGAGAAGAGAGCAGCACACTGCCGTGAACAGATGGCATCGGAAGACGCTGATCTATCCCTTGATGAGGCCGGGCATGGTTAAAATAATCGACATAAGCACGCACCATCCGGCAAAGATGGGCTTCGCTGAGAATGAATAGATGGTCCAAGCACTCCCGGCGCACCGAACCAATGAACCGTTCACAAAACGCGTTTGCACGAGGCGCACGAAACGGCGTTTTCAGGAGTTGAATGCCAGTTTTGTGAGCGATAGCGGCAAAACGAGTGCCGTACTTGCTATCGTTGTCGCGGATCAGGTATTTGGGAGCCGCGCCAAACGGAGTAGCCTCTCGTAACTGCTGGGCAAGCCAGGCATCCGAGGGATGCCGCGTCACCGCTGCATGGATGACTTGGCGGGAACCGACCTCGATAATGAAAAACGCGAAGAGATCGCGAAAAAAGACATCCGTGACCTGAACAAAGTCGCAGGCCCAAATCACGTCAGCATGATTATGGATAAAGGTTGTCCACGTTTGTTTTCCTGACCGTGGTCGGGAGACTTGGCGTGCGTACTTCTGGATGGTGCGTTTACTCACGATAATACCCAACTTGAGCAATTCACCGCGCACCCGCTCCGCACCCCACAGACGATTTTCTGAGACCAGCCGCTTGATGAGGGCGATCATCGTCGCCGACAACGGTGGCCGATGACCTGTCGCTTTAGACTTGCGCTTCCACACCCATTTGAACAAGTCGCGATGCCAGCGTAGCACCGTGTCTGGTTGGAGGATCAACAAGGCTTGTTGCCAGTGGCGCAGTTTACTCGCTATGAGAACCAGCACCAGCCGATCTTTGCTGGTCGGTGCTGGGCGCTTGACTTGGCGGCTCACGACGATTAGTTGTTGACGCAACAGAACATTTTCCAAGATCAGTTCTGACTTGCTGCGCGTGATGTCGCCCAGCACACCCGTGGTGACTGAAACTTTGATCGGTGTTGTCCACCGCAAAACTTTCTGTTGGAGCTGTTGCCAACCAGTCCGAATGGTGCGCTTGATACGAATGAAAAGTTTGGCAAACATTAGGGTGTCTCCAATCAGCGAATGATCGACGGCCTATTGATTGGAGATTGTACTGCTGCTCGTTTATTGGGGCCTGTTTGCTCAACTTTTGAGCTGTTGAGGGCGTGAAATTCCGAACGGATGTGCTTTGTAGCCAGCACAGGCACAACAACTCCGCGAGGCCACGCCGTTTGGCGAAGGTCCGAAATATCTCATTCGCGATAACGACAGCAAATACGGCGCTGAGTTTGCCCGAGTAGCGAGAGGTGCTGGCATCAAAGTACTCAAAACCCCCGTGGCCGCGCCCAACGCCAATGCGGTCTGTGAACGTTTCCAAAAATCGGTGCGCCGGGAATGCCTAGATCACTTGTTTGTGCTAAGCCAACGCCACCTATACCGCATAATCAAGGCCTATGTGGCTTATTTCAATCAGGAGCGTCCGCACCAAGGCCTTGGCCAGCACATTCCTGTGCCTCCGGATCCCTGCTCATGGGTGTTGGATACCTCGCTGCCCATACATGCATTTCCAGTTTTAGGAGGGCTTCATCACATTTACCGCCGAGCGGCATGAGCAGCCGAAAAATAACCTTTGTCGGACTTTGTAGCCATCACGGCCGTTGCAACGTGTGCTTTTCCATAGCTTCACAAGTAAGTATGTTGAGTTTGCCTTTGCACCTATAAACATTATTTATGCTGGACCCCATATCGTATTTGCTTTGGAAAGATTCTATCATTTCGCAAGTTTACAATCATCGTTGCACCAAATTTGGGTTCGGCAATATACATCGACAATGAAAACAGATATTCGCTACTCGTCCTCCGACTGTTTTGAACCGTTCCCTTTTCCGCCTGATGAGGCGATACTTTCTCTTGAATCTATTGGCGAACAGTACTATGAAACCCGCCACCAGATCATGATCTCGCGGCAAGAAGGACTAACCGACACCTATAACCGCTTCCACGATCCCCACGAACACAGCACCGACATTGCGCAGTTGCGGGCGCTGCATGTCGAGATGGATCACGCAGTCGCGGCGGCCTATGGCTGGTCAGACTTCGACGTGCAGTACGACTTCTACGAGACTCCGCAGGGCGTGCGCTACACCATGCCCGAAGAATCGCGGCGGGAAGTGCTCAAACGGCTGTTGGCGCTCAACTTCGAGCGTGCCGCCGAGGAGCAGTCGATCCTTGCGGGGCTGCCCAAGCCCAAGAAAGGGAAGAAGTCCGCGCAAGCTGCCGCCTCTGCGCCCGCCGCGCCAGAGGTCGAGCCGCTCGATGAGAACGCGCCGCCGCCGGATCAGTTGGATTTGTTCGACGATGGCAGTCCGAAGCAAGGGCGGTTGTTGTGAAGGGCTTGTTCCCTAATCGAGGCAATCAGTGTAAGCTAGAGATCTAACCTGTGCAAGGAGACCCCTATGTCTGAGAATTCACCCGAATACAAACCCTATCTAGACAGCTTATTTGCCGATGCGCCTGACCTGTTCGATGCGCTTTCGGCAAAGAAGGGTTACTTTACCAATTATGAATTCATCCGTCGCGCCTGCCAGCGGCATCAAGGGGCCTATGTCGGATTGCTGCAAGAGCAGGGCAATCGGGTCTAAACGAAAAAAAGTAAAGGATAAAAAATCGAATATGCTG
>JBDTVG010000080.1:0-38709 GCA_040007395.1 Chloroflexota bacterium | reverse complement strand
AACGTTTCAACGACTTGCTCTGTTATGCCACCTGATGTGTAAAGTCCAGCTAAGTGGTTCTTCAGAAAACGGATGTTACGCTTCATGCTCCGTTACGATAATGTTGTATAACTCCTCAAAATCCCGTTCCAAATTCCGGGCATTGAAGCGCAATTGCAAAGCGGCATTACTCAGCGGCGATACATCATCGACTATTTCTTCGGCAACCTTCCACTGCAAATCCTTTTCCTTCATGCCGTTCATCTCCTCGGCGGAACGGTATGAAAATAGTTGGCTATAGGCACGCTCTCCCGCTTCCAGATTCTGCCGCATCATGATCAGCAGTTCGTGCAAGCGCATGATCTCCTGTCTAACTTTTTCGATCTCTTCCCGACTTGCCATTGGTTTCGCTCCATTTCTGGCAATTGCCAGAGTCCCTGACATCTGGCTACTTTTTGCGCTCATTATCGCGCATGAGTAGAATTTGGGTAGGTGTTAAAATAGTTTGACACAATTTATACGGTATGTTATGATTTTTCCTAATTGCTCCAATTTTCCCAAACGCTTTTTGCTCAAAAAAATAAGGAGCCTGCTCTTGCTAGATCAGTACTCAGCCATCGCCGTTTTGCTTATCCTTTCGGTAGCCGTGTCCTCCTTGATCCTCGTATTGTCGCGGATTATGGGGCCGTTCCGACCCAGCACGCGCAAGCTGGAGCCTTACGAAAGCGGCATGACTCCGATTGGGCCAGCCATGCGTCGTTTGCCCATTAAGTTTTATCTGGTCGCTGTATTATTCATCTTATTTGACATTGAGGTAGTATTTTTTCTACCTTTTGCGGTGGTCGCCCGTCAGCTTGGGCTGTTTGCTCTGGCGGAAATGGGTGTCTTTATCGCGATTTTGCTGATGGGTTACGTCTACGCATGGCGTAAAGGAGCATTGGAATGGGAGTAGCTGGTAAGCTAGGTAATCTTGGTGTTGTAACAACCAGTTTGGAGACCGCCGTTAACTGGGGTCGTACCAATGCGATGTGGCCTTTATTGTTTGGTCTGGCGTGCTGTGCTATCGAAATGATGAGCACGCAGGCTTCTAACTATGATATGTCACGCTTCGGCATGGAATTGAACCGTCCTAGCCCGCGCCAGAGCGATCTGATGATTGTTGCTGGACGGGTGACGCGCAAGATGGCTCCGGTACTGCGTCAACTGTATGATCAGATGCCGAACCCGAAGTGGGTGGTTTCGATGGGGGACTGTGCTTCGTGCGGCGGCGTATTCAACAACTATGCCGTCGTGCAAGGGGTCGATGAGATTGTGCCAGTCGATGTGTATGTAGCAGGCTGCCCTCCACGTCCAGAGCAACTCATTCACGGCATCATGACACTTCACGAAAAGGTTAAGGGTGAGCGGATCGCGGACTGGGCTTAACCCCAACGTGACTGTCACTGTTCGTTAACAACTTTACCGCCTGTTGAGTCTGGAAGTGTCGGGGGTCAGTGGTCTATGTCAGGGCTGACCACTGACCGCCGATTGTCAACTACTTCAACTACTTGTAAGGGGTCAAACCAACTATGCAAGCACTTAATCCCGCCGAAGCAGTGCGGGGCGTTCTGGGAGACAGCGTTCAAGACGTTATTGAACGGCTGGGCGAAACGACCATTGTCGTTGACCCGGCAAAGATAGTCGAGGTATGTCGTTATTTCCGCGACTCCGAAGGTCTGGAATATATCTTCCTCTCCGACATTACTGCTGTAGATTATTATCCTCAAGAACCTCGCTTCGCTGTTTGCTATCACCTGTATTCGATGGTCTACAACCGCCGCCTTCGGATCAAGGCTTATCTCGCCAGCGATGAACCGAAGATTGCGACCTTGACGACTCTCTGGCCTTCTGCCAATTATCAGGAACGCGAAGCCTTTGATCTCATGGGTATTCTGTTTGAGGGTCATCCGAATATGCGGCGTATCCTAATGCCCGAAGATTGGGAAGGACACCCGCTGCGTAAAGATTATCCACTCGGTTACGAACCCGTGCAGTTCTCGTTCAACTACGAGGACATCAATCGGCTGAAGCCTTACGCGAAAGAGTGATAAGCAATGGCTGAAAAAACAGAGGAAAAAGCGATGATTGACAGCCCTGTTGAAGAAACATGGCAGGGTAGTGTTGAAGAACTCAAAGGGCTAGTCTCGCCGCGTGCGCTGACAGGCGAGACGATGCTGCTCAATATGGGGCCACATCATCCTAGCACGCACGGCGTGCTGCGTCTGCTGTTGGAACTCGACGGTGAAACTGTCGTCAATTGTATTCCCGATGTCGGTTACTTGCATACGGGCATCGAAAAGAATATGGAAGCCAAGACGTGGGAACAAGCTCTTGTTATGACAGACCGGGCTGACTATCTCAACCCGATGGGTAACAACCTTGTGTACTGTCTGGCGGTGGAAAAACTGGCAGAACTGGATGTTCCTGAACGCGCTCAGGCTGTGCGGGTACTGCTCGCCGAATTGACGCGGATTAACAGCCATCTGGTCTGGTTGGGGACACACGCGCTGGATCTCGGCGCAATGAGTGTGTTCCTGTACTGTTTCCGTGAACGCGAGATGGTGCTAGACATTTTCGAGATGGTATCTGGGCAGCGCATGATGACCAGTTACTTTCGTCCCGGCGGTCTGTGGCGCGATGTAACGGACGATTTCGTTCCCACCGTACAGAAATTTCTCGACATTTTCCCCAGCAAGATCGATGACTATGAAACGCTGTTGGTCAATAACCCGCTATGGATAGACCGTACACAGGGGCTAGGCGTGATTACCCCCGAAGAAGCGCTGGCATCGGGTTGTACAGGGCCAGTGTTGCGCGGTTCCGGCGTTAATTGGGATATTCGCAAGGCCATGCCCTATATGGGCTACGAAACCTACGATTTCAACGTGCCGCTGGGTCAACATGGCGACGTATATGATCGGTTCCTGTGCCGCATGGGCGAACTGCGCGAAAGCACCAAGATCGTTACTCAAGCGCTCAAGCGGCTGCCCAAAGGCCCGTTCCGCTCGACCAATCGTAAGTTTGTGCCGCCGCCGCGTGCAGAACTCGGTACGAGCATGGAAGCGGTGATCCACCATTTCAAGCTGTGGACTGAAGGTTTCAAGATTCCGGCGGGCGAAGTGTATGTGTCTGTCGAAAGTCCACGCGGCGAACTGGGCTGCTATCTATCCAGCGATGGCGGCAATCACCCGCATCGTATCCATCTACGCACCCCATCGTTTGTCCATTTGGGAGCGCTGCAAAAGATGGGTGAAAACGCGATGCTTGCCGATCTTGTTGCTATCATTGGCAGTATTGACATCGTGCTAGGCGACTGTGACCGCTAGCCTTCGGGCATTCTACGGAGAGATGACGTGCTTGTAGAGAAGTACAAGGATCAGATCGATAAAATTTTTAGCAAGTATCCCGACAAGCGCTCGGCAGTCATGCCGCTGCTGTACGTAGCGCAGGAAGAATATGGCTATGTGACTCACGAAGCGATGGACGAGATCGCCGATTTGTGCGAGATCGACCCAACGCAGGTGAAGTCTATTGCCGGGTTCTACACCATGTATCGCGAGTCGCCCAAAGGCAAGTTTTGGTTGCAGGTCTGCACAGACTTGCCCTGTGCCTTGAAGGGTGCTGAACAGTTCTACGAAGACCTGTTGAAACATCTGGACGTGGAAAGCGGCGGGACGACCAAAGATAACTTGTTCACTGTTGAACACGTTATGTGCCTTGCTGCCTGCGATAAAGCGCCCATGCTCCAGTGCAACTTCCATTACATGGAAAATCTGGATATGGACAAGATGAAAGCTCAGATTGAGCAGTGGCGCAGCGAGGCGGCAACCAGCAAACCGTGACCGAGCAAGTCGCCGTCGAGATTCGCCCATTGGGGCTGGCAGATTACGAAGCCATCTGTGGAGTCTGGGAAGCCAGCGGCGTGAGACTCCAGCGGACAGGTCGCGAGAGCTATGAGGCTTTTTCGCAGCAAATGGCAACCGGACTCCAGACGATCCTCGGCGCGATAGTCGATGGCAAGTTAGCAGGAATCGTACTGGCGACCCACGACGGACGCAAAGGCTGGATCAATCGGTTGGGAGTGCTGCCGGAATTTCAGCGGCGCGGTGTGGGGGCTGCCCTCGTGAGTGCCGCCGAAACACTGCTGCACGAACAGGGCTTAACGATTATTGCCGCGTTGGTCGAACACCATAACACGGCTAGTCTGGGGCTGTTCCAACGTGAAGGGTATCTGGTCAACGACGTGTACTACCTGTCGAAACGAGATCACCCGAATGCTTGAGCAGCGCGAACGCAGCAATCTGCAAACTATCCGCAGTTTACTGCCCGTTGTGTTTGCCGGATTGATGTTAGTCATCGTCGCGCTGGTGATCATGTTGTGGCCTACCGGAGCCTATGGTGATCAGGGTGTGCAGACTGTACCCCATGTGCTGCGCGTCTTGCGTCCTTTGCCCAGCGAAACGGGATTGAATATCCCCCGGCGCATCCTCGATGTCGGCATTTATGTCGTTGTGCTGGTCGGTATCGGCGCACTGCTGATCGCGTGGCGGCGTGGTTCACGGAACGCCTTAGTTAGCCTGATTGTGGTGGGTGTGTTGGGTCTGAGTTATGTCAGCGGAATGGCGCTGTACACCGGACCAATGGTCAGCACTTGTGGATTTCTTTTGATATTTTTCGGGGGGCTGGTTGCTTGGGTCACGTCTCACAACGAACCAGCGACATCCGCCTTACCCGATGATGGTGACCCGGCAGATCGAGCAGATCAAATAGACAGAGCAGAATCAGGAACGGACAAATATGCCTCACATACTATTACGTGACCTTGATATTCCCGACATTGGCAAAATAGAAGTCTATACTCAGAATGGCGGCTACGAAGGGCTGCGTAAAGCATTGACCATGCAGCCTGACGAAGTTATCCAAGTCGTCAAGGACTCTGGGCTGCGTGGGCGGGGTGGGGCAGGCTTCCCCACGGGCCTGAAATGGAGCTTTGTCCCCAAGATCGACGGCCCCAAGTATGTCGCCGTCAATGCCGACGAGTCGGAATCTGGCACATTTAAAGATCGTCAGATCATGGAGAAAAACCCTCACCAACTGATCGAAGGGTCGTTGATCTGCGCCTATGCAATTCAGGCTTCAGCAGTATACATGTACCTGCGCGGCGAGTTCTGGGATATTGGTCACAGGCTCGAAGAAGAGATCGAGAAAGCACGCGAAGCAGGTTGGGTCGGTCAGAACATTGGCGGCACTGGCTGGAACTGCGAAATCTATGTGCATCTGGGCGCGGGAGCCTACATTTGCGGCGAAGAAACCGCGCTGCTTAACAGCATCGAAGGCAAACTCGGACAGCCGCGTACCCGTCCGCCATTCCCGGCAGTCGCGGGTCTGTACAGCCGCCCAACTGTCATCAACAATGTCGAGACGCTGGCGAACGTTGGGCCGATCTTGGCGAATGGGGCGGCATGGTTCAAAGGCTTCGGCACTGAGAAAAGCCCCGGCACCAAGATCTTCTGCATGAGTGGGCATATCACCAACCCCGGTAACTATGAACTTCCGATGGGCATTACGTTCCGTGAACTGATCGAAGCCGCTGGTGGTATCCCGAATGGCAAGAAGCTCAAGGCGATCTTTCCATCGGGCGGATCGGGGCCAATTTTGCCTGCCACCGAAGAAGTTATGAATTGCAAGCTGACCTACGAAGATGTGGCAACGGTTGGCTCGATCCTCGGTTCGGCTTCGATAATTTTGCTGGACGAGACGGTCAATATGGTATGGGCTGCCACTAAAGTAACCCACTTCTTCCGCCATGAAAGCTGCGGCAAATGTACGCCATGCCGCGAAGGGACATATTGGCTGGAAAAACGCATGGACGCGATCTGGGAAAAACGTGCTGCTGTTGGTGACATCAAACTGATTGAGGATATTTCCAATCAGATGCAGGGCAAGTGCCTGTGCGCTCTGGGCGACTTCGCGACTAGCCCGGTTCTGAGTTCACTCAAGTATTGGCGCGATGAGTATATGGCACAAGTGGAACCCGCTAAACCCGCTGCCAAGCCTGCCGCAAAGGCAGCACCAAAGGTGGCGGAGCCTGCTGGGGATTAGCTAAGAATCCTCACCCCTAAATCCCTTCTCTACACTACGTAGCGAGGGGACTTGCAGAGTTCCTAAAATGCAGGGTCGCGCAGGCGGCGACCCCTACATAATACAGTTTGAATGTAGGGGCGAGGCAGGCCTCGCCCGCTGAATTAGCAAAATTTTGTGGATAGCACATGATAGACCAGCAAGAAGATCAAGAAGACAACGACGAATTCGTCGCACAGGATATACAAGATCAAGCGGATCAGGAGGAAGCTGTTATTGAGACACTTCCCGATCTGCCGGGGGAAGTTGCGCCGAGTCCGTTTGAGATAAGCCGGATCGATCTCCTGACCCGTGCCATTGAACGACATCCTGACGCGCCCGCCAACTATGTTATCCGGGGTGAATTGCTGCTCACCGATGGTTACGCTGAACTTGCTGCTCAGGATTTTGTGAGAGCATTGGAACTTGCCGATATACTCGCAGAATCGGCAAACTGGGGATACATTTACAGGGCATTGGTTGACCGCGCCCATGAAGGCTTGCGGCGCTGCCAATAAAAGCCAATCACAGCGCCGCATAATATTAATGAAGCGACTCGATTAAAACCGTGAACTTTTTACAAGCCACCGAATTAAATAAAGTTACCACCTTCACCGGAGGTTTTGCATGACCGACACCGTTAGAGTCTATATTGACGACATTGAATATCAGATGCCGAAGGGGGCGAATCTGGTCGATGCCGCAAAGAAGATCGGGAATGATATTCCCGTCTTCTGTTACCACCCTAAACTAGCCCCTGTCGGCATGTGCCGGATGTGTTTGGTTGAACTGGGTCAGGTGCAAGTTGACCCGGCGACCAAACAGTACCAGCTTGGCGCTGACGGCAAACCAACGATCCGCTGGCAGCCCAAACTCCAGACGGCCTGCACCACCAACATCGTGGACGGCATGACCGTGCGTACCACAACCCAAGCGGTGACGGAAGCTCGCGATGACGTGATCGAGTTTTTGCTGACCAGTCACCCGCTGGACTGCCCTATCTGCGATAAGGGGGGCGAGTGTCCGCTGCAAAACCTGACACTGCGACATGGCCCCGGCGCAAGTCGGTTTATCTACGATGAAAAGATGCACCTTGCCAAGCATGTGCCGCTGGGTGATCTCATCTATCTGGATCGCGAACGCTGTATTCAGTGCGCCCGCTGCACCCGCTTTCAAGAAGAATTGGTGGGCGATGATGTGCTGGCCTTCCACGAACGTGGACGCAGCTTGCAGATCGTCACAACTAGCACCCCGGCTTTCGATACCTACTTTAGCGGAAACACTACGGATATTTGCCCGGTGGGGGCGCTAACAAGTGCCGATTTCCGTTTCTCGGCGCGTCCGTGGGAATTGACCGAAGTACCGAGCATTTGCCCGCACTGCCCAGTCGGTTGTAATGTCAGCCTAACAACCCGCGCTGACCGCGAACACAACGGCATGACCATCGTGAAGCGCGTGATGCCACGCCAAAACGAAGCCGTTAACGAAATCTGGATCTGTGATAAGGGTCGCTTTGGACATCATCACGCTCGCAGCACCGATAGAATCACCAAGCCGATGATTCGTCGCGGCGGCGAACTACGCGAAGTGACTTGGGACGAAGCCTTTACCGCCATTGCGAACAAGGTCAAGGCGGCAAATGGCAGTGTCGGCGCGGTAGCAGGGCCAATGCTCTCCAACGAAGACCTATGGGAACTCCGTAATTTGGTTCAAGGCGTTGGTGGCAAATCGTTGGGTGTCTGGCCCTATCGTATGACAGGCGCAGACCTCACCGCCAAAGTTGGGTTGCCCAGCGGATCAAACTTCAAGGATATGGCGCACGGAACAATGATCGTCATCGTGGCCTCGGATATTGAAGAAGAAGCACCGATCTGGTATCTGCGGATTAAGAGCGCACGGGATCGCGGCGCAAAAGTGATAACCGTCAATGCCCGCAGCACCGAGATGGATCGTTGGAGCAAGAGCGCCCGTTACAACTATGGCGAAGAAATCGCCGCCTTGCAACGTGTCGAGATCCCCGAAGGCATACATAATCTTGTGATCGTCGTGGGCAGCGATGGCTTGGATCGGGCGCGTCATGGCACACTAATGCAAGCTGCCGCCGCGATGTTGGTCAAGAGTGGACACGCAGGTAAGGTCAACAGTGGTTTGCTAGCAGTGTGGCCCGGTGCGAACACGCAAGGCGCATTCGATCTTGGCTATACCAGCGAAGCAACTGAGCAAATTTTGAGCGAACGTCCAGCAGTATTGTTTTTGGCAGATGCGGACGTAATCGGTGAAGATGGTTTGAGCGGTTCACTGCTCAAGGATGGTTTCACTGTCGTCAGCGAAATGTTCATGACCGAAACTGCCGCCCTTGCCGATGTGGTACTGCCGCGCCAGAGTTTCGCGGAGCGCGATGGCACTTTCACCAGCGGCGAACGTCGTGTCCAGCGTTTCTACACCGCCCAAACGCCTCTGACTGGCACGCGCCCCGATTGGAAGTTCTTTGCTGAAATCGGTAGCAAACTCGGTCAGAGCAAGCCAAAACTGTCGGCAGCGGCAGTAATGCAGGAAATTACGCGCAGTATTGCCAACTACGCCGGGATGACTTATCCGGCACTGGCGAAAGTTGAACCACAGTTCCCCGACGTTGGCGGCACGGATTTGTATTACGGTGGGACGGCCTACGATAACCGGGGCGGTCTGGGAATACAGTGGAACGTCGAAGCGGCACAGGCCGCAGTGACTATTGATGCGCCGCAGGCTGGCGACCATGCTTGGACGCGCCGTGACGGCGAACTGTTGATTGTCCCAATTACTGAACTGTATGATCGCGAGTCGGCGTTTGCTGCCAGCGACAAATTGATGCACGAACATATCCCTGCACCCTACGTTATCCTGAATAGCGATGACGCAAAGAAACTTGGTATCAGTGATGGCGAGGTGGTTATGGTCGATTTTCTGGCGGTAGGGGTCGAAGTAACAGCGAAGGTGCAACCACATGCACCTATCGGGGCTGCACTCTTGCCGCGCAATTTGAGTGATCGCCCCGCACCTGCTATCCCGGTCACTGGTCAGGTACGCAAAGTCGAGGTGTTGGCTAGATGAACAATATTTTCTACGTAGACCCCAGCGTCATTCGCGAGTGCAGCGCTATCTCAAGTTGCAGCCTAGTACATGGGATCGTGTATAGCCTGCTGCTGTTCTTTATCCTGCTAACTGGCTTTGCCTATGTTACACTGCTGGAACGCAAGGTTCTCAGCTTTTTACAGCAGCGCATCGGGCCAAATCGGGCGGGGCCGGGTGGCTTCTTGCAACCCCTCGCCGATGGCCTAAAACTGATCTTTAAGGAAGACGTTACGCCCGTCGGAGCAGATCGGGCGGTCTTTTGGCTAGCACCTGTCCTTAAGACGGTTCCGGCGATTCTGGTGGTCGCGGTGATCCCGCTTGGCCCGCCTATCCTTATTCCTTGGTTCGATGGGCTATGGTATCGCGTCTCGTTGGGGTTAGGCGATGTCAATGTCGGCGTGCTGTATATTCTGGCATGGATGAGTCTAGGCACTTACGGCATTGTGCTGGCAGGCTGGGCTAGCAACAACAAGTACAGTATGCTGGGCAGTTTGCGTGCCTCGGCACAGATGGTCAGCTACGAACTCAGCATGGGTCTGACGATGGCAGTTCCGATCCTGATTACTGGCTCGATGGCGGTCAAGACGATTATCGATGCACAGGCCACCCCCGCGTTCTTCGGGTGGTTCGTGTTCCAGAACCCGATCTCGGCGGCGATCCTGATGATCGCCCTGCTAGCAGAAACGAACCGTGCGCCGTTCGACCTACCCGAAGCTGAGTCGGAGTTGACGGCGGGCTACCATACTGAATACAGCGGTATGAAGTTCGCACTGTTCTTCATGGCTGAATACATCAGCATGATCTCGGTCAGCATAATCGTGATCGCATTGTTCTTCGGCGGCTATCACTTTGTATTGGTCGATCAAGTACCGCTGCTTGGCCCGCTGGTCTTTTTCATCAAGGTGGTTTTGTTCCTGTGCGGGATGATATGGGTTCGCGCTACGCTGCCACGCATTCGCTATGACCGCCTGATGGCACTTGGCTGGAAGGTCATGCTTCCGCTCGCGCTATTAGCAGTCAGTTGGACGGCGGTATCGCTCGTCATTGGCGATACCTTCAACAGTCCGGCGCTCTATTTCGCGGTATCGGCGGTATTCTTTGTCATCGTGGCGGTGGCAGTCTTTGTCATCTTGCGACCAAAAGCGGCTTCACAGCTAGGCGCAGAGGAAGTGGATCTCCAACCACGCGGTGCTGGCTACATCATTTTGCAGGTGATCGGGGCGCTGTTGAGCATTCCGTTTATCCTGTTCGGTGTCACCCAAAAACAGGTCAGCAACATTCAAACGGCGCTGCGCCCCGAAAATAAAACGAGGTAACTGATTAATGAACGTTATTCGCGGGTTTGCCACGACTTTCAAGCACCTCTTTGAGGAGCCTGTCACTATTCAATACCCAGAGCAGGAGCGCCCGGTGCGCGAACGCTTCAAGGGAAAGCACGAACTCAAGCGCTACGATAACGGCTTGGAAAAATGTATTGGCTGTTCGCTGTGTGCGGCAGCTTGCCCCGCCGATGCGATCTGGGTCGAGGCGGCAGAAAACACCGATACAGAGCGTTTTAGCCCCGGTGAGCGCTATGCCAAGACCTACGAGATCAACATGCTGCGCTGCATTTTTTGCGGCTACTGCGAAGATGCCTGCCCGACAGAAGCGATTGTTCTCGGACATGATTACCGTTTGAGCTTCACCAATCGTCGCGACTCGATCTATACCAAAGACATGCTGCTCGTACCGCCGCCCGTCGGCATGTCGGATACGCCACAGCAAACCGAACCCGGCACTGCCGATAGAGCAATCCCGGTCATGGAAAATCCGAAGTAACCCATAGAAGCACTCTTCAGGGTTATTCAGGCGGCCTCTCGAATTTGTTCGAGAGGCCGCCTTGTTTTTAGGCTCCTGCGCTATCCAATCGCTGCATCTGGTCGGTATCTAAATGGAGATCCAGCGCCCCTAGATTTTCCTGCAATTGTTGATGACTGCTGACGGCAATCAGAGGGATCACTGGATAATTGCTGTGTAATGCCCACGCGATGACAACTTGATTCAGCGTTGCGCTTGTTTCCGCCGCAATGATTCGGAGCATCGCCAACCGCGCTTCCGTATCGGGGCCAGCGTATTCGGCGGGAATAACGCCCTTGCTGTATGCACCACTAAGCAGTAAGGAGTAGGCGACGATGGGAAATTGGCGGCAACGGGCATAGTCGAAAAGATCAGGGTTCGAGGCAACTTGTGGATCGGTGCTGCTAGCTGGCGTTACTCGAAGATACGTATGCCGCTGCTGGACACAGCAAAACTCAACCCAGCCTTTTGTCTCACTCAACCAATGAGCCTGCTCCAACCGCCACGCTAGATAGTTGCTGGCTGCAATATAGCGAACCTTCCCCGCCTGCACCAGACGATTGAATGCTTCTAACGTTTCTTCAAGCGGCGTGTTGTAATCGTCGACATGCGCGTAATAGACATCTATTGTTTCTAGCCCCAAACGTTGCAGACTTTTATTGCATTCTGCTTCAATAACTTTTGCCGAAAGCCCGCGTTTAGCATCGGTGTAGTCAGTGCCGAAGCCGACCTTGCTAGCGATCACCAATTGATCGCGGTTGCCGCGCTGTCGCAGCCATTCGCCAAGCAGCGTTTCACTCTCGCCACCACGAAACCCCGCCACCCAATGGGCATAGATATTGGCGGTATCAATAAAGTTTCCGCCAGCTTCCACATAGGCATCAAGCAGTTGAAAGGAGGTTTCTTGATCGTTGCGTGTCCCGAAGTACATTGCGCCCAAGCCTAGCGCACTTACCTCTATTGCGGCTGTCCCAAGTTTAACAGTTTTCACGACTCTCTATTTCCTTCTCGAAATGATAGTAACTACACTCATTATCATCAGTCTATATGGGGAAAGTAACTTCTTCAAGGCAAATCAAATCCGTACCAAATCCATCGGGATATTTTGCCCGATTGGCAATCGATAACTCCTTTGCCTGCAACCTTAGTCAAAGGAAAATCGTCGGCACGACGACTGAGAGAAAACATAATAACCACGCTACTTGCCCTACTCCCATCAGGAGAAATTTCAATTGGTTCAACCTGATGGATTTCTTCATGGTGGGCATGGCGCTGCCCAAAATAGGCTAGTAATTCGGCGCGACTGCTCGTTCTGATTTCCTCATAAGACTGATTCCCCTTGCGCCCGCCCACAAAGTACTCAAAGCGATCTAAGTCAAGATATTGCCCAATCTGATCAAACACGCCTGTATTATACGCTTGGGTGAAATTATCGATAAGCCGTGTAATTTGAGGGTCACTACAGATGGGTGCAGGCAAAGATATGTCAGTAGACAGTTGGGCGAATAAACCGTTAGCCATACAACCAATTGCGCCAAAAAGGAAAACGGTAGTCAGAATGCAAGACCATGCAATTCTTGAGCACTTTCTGTAGTTTTTCATGACCTTCTGCCTCCTTCATTTATATAAATAAAAATCGCGTTCATGCGATCATAACTAGACCGCCGTCAAAAATCAGCCGATTGCCATCTGTCCGACACAAAGCTATGACACAAAACGTTACCGCCTTTGTTTGAAATGCGGTATGATCTTGATAGAGAGAACACTTTTTGTTCCCGCAAACTTATACAAAGGAAATGTTCGATGAACCTGAGTTCTATACTAGGGTTTGTTTCGCTCGCCGGATGGCTAATGGTCATCGGTGGGGCAGGCATTGCGATTACCAATGCCGCCCAAAATCGGAGTGGACGACCCGGCATCTTACTAGCAATTGTTGGCCTGTTCGTTGGCATACTGTTCTTTGTCGCCAGCACAGGGTTGATTACTGTAGGTGCAGCCGAGGTAGCAGTCGTCTTCCAGAGCGTCGGCGGCGATCCAGCGAACGGTTCTTTGATACCCGTGCCGCTTGGCCCCGGCGTACATATTATCGTACCCGTTATCAATGAGCCGTTTATCTACTCCACCGAAGTTCGCAACTACACTATGTCCAAAACTGCCAACGAAGGCGGAAAGTCGGGCGATGACTCGGTAGCCGTGCGTACTCAGGACGGTCAGCAAGTCTATATCGATGTGTCGATACTCTACCGCGTCGATCCGACGAAGGCCAATCTGGTACATTTAAAGTACCGTGATCGCTTCGAAGAAGATTTTGTCCGGCCTCTTGTGCGGGCCGATGTACGTGACGTGGTTTCTGGCTACGTTGTTGAGGATCTGCTCGGCAATAAGCGCACCGAAATTGCCACAAAGATTCGGGATGATGTTGTTGGCAAGTTCGCTGATGCGGGTCTTGAACTGCGCGACCTGCTACTGCGTAACATTACCTTTAGCGATGAATATATTAAGGCGGTTGAATCCAAGCAGGTCGCCCAACAGCAAGCTGAACAAGCCAAACAGGAAGCAGAACGCGCTCGTACCCTTGCCAAAGGTCAGGCCGATGCTGCTGTAACCGCGGCTCAGGGGCAGGCCGATGCTGCAGTTGCCGAGGCCAAAGGTGATGCACAAGCAATTGAACTGCGTGCCAATGCTGATGCTAAAGGCTTGAGTGTCATTAACGACCAATTGAAGAAGAACCCGGCCCTGATCCAGTGGCGCTATATTGAGAAGCTGGCGCAGGATGTGCATCTTGTCCTGCTGCCGAGCAACAGCCCATTCCTGTTCGACTTGAAGCAATTGCAAGATGCAGCGGCGACTGGCACGGATAGCACAGGTACCACCACTCCCAGCCAACCAACCGCCACCCCTCCACCAACTACAGCTCCCTAATCGAAAAATTTGTGCGTTCTTGATAGGTTCAGGGATATGCACAATAATCGAAAAGATTAACGGGGGCGTTGCAACGCCCCCGTTTCGTTTGTGAACACTGGGCACGTTTGAACTAGACCCTTCGACAAACCTATTTCTATCGCAGTTGCACTGGTTGACTTTTCCCCTGATAATTCATTAACAACTTTGGTAGCCACAGGAGATGCATCATGTTCAAGCGTATTTCCAACAGTTGGGAACTTCTCAAGGCCAGTGCCCGCGTACTGAGTTCCGACAAGAAGCTTATCGTATTTCCATTGGTGTCAATGATAGGGGTCATCATCGTGACGATCACGTTTGCTGTCCCGCTGCTTATGTCCGGTGTTTTGGACAGATTGGTTTCCTCGTCACGGGATACCAATAGCAATAGCGTGGGAATCTTCTCTTTTGTGATAGGTTTGCTATTCTATCTGGTAATGTATACGGTCATCTATTTCGCGAATTCGGCGTTGGTCGGGGCAGTGATGATGCGTTTTCGCGGTGAGGAGCCAACCCTAAGTGATGGCTTTCGTATCGCATGGCAACATATCGGCTCAATCCTAGGCTATGCACTCATCTCAGCGACAGTGGGCATGATCCTGCGTTGGATTGCGGAGAAGGGTATTATCGGGCGGATCGTTGCTTCGCTCACTGGGTTCGCTTGGAACGTCTCGACCTATCTGGTCGTACCGATTCTGGTCATTGAAGGGGTTAGCCCGGTAGATGCCATCAAGCGTAGTGTGACACTGTTGAAGCAAACGTGGGGCGAACAGATTGTCGGCAATCTGAGCATTGGAACCGCGTTTGGCTTGATCTGGTTTGTGCTGACATTGGCTAGCCTGCTGCTGCTGTCTGCGCTCTCATCAGCGCTGAACTCGGCTGCCATCATGGTCGGAGGGATCGCTCTAATCGTGGTGCTTACCATCGTGGCAGGGCTGATTAGCTCGGCGTTGAATTCAATCTATGTCGTAGCGGTGTACCAGTACGCGGTTGCAGGCAACACTGGCGGCTTCTTCGACGAAGCGCTGGTACAAGAAGCATTCCGCTCCAAGAAAAAGCGTTAGTCACCTCACAGCGGGCGTAGATGCCATTGATGTGTGCAATTGCACTGATTGCTGGGTCTACGCCTAATCTCTTTCTCGACATCTTCCCCCGAACATTATAAGATTTGGCTTGCACCAAATGTGCGTTAAGTCATATTGACTCGCCTACTGTTGACCTTAGAATAAACACAGCGCGAGATTACCATTGTTGCCACAGGAGACGCGAAGCCATGTCATTTTTATCACTTGCCAGAGGAGATCGGGAAGCCCGCGATTTGCTGCAACGGGCCATCCGTGCCCGTTATGGTCAGCGTCCAATCGCGATTGAGAGTGTACGACTCTCGATGACCGCCCGCAGTAAAGGGCCGTTTGGCCTGCCCGCCCAACAAACAGTCACCGCAGCTTACGTTGCTGAAGGCCGTTGGCGCTGGGATCAGTCCACGAAACTGTTTGGGTTCTCATTGGGGCAGTCAGAGGTGGCTTTTATCAACGATCATTATTATGAACGGGCAAAAAACATTAGCCATCAGAAAGATTCCCCTGAAACTGTACAAGCGGTACGCCGCCGCCTATGGAGTGAATTGGCGTTTTTCCTCACTCCACTTACCGTACTGGGGGTTACGGTTACTACCGTTGATGATCACACTTTTCGGGCGGTGCGTGACCTGCAACCAAGCGATAGTGCAACGATCCTCTTGGGTGAAGGCGATACGGTTTCTGTCCAGACCGAAGCTTATCGTCCTACGCCGGGTAGGGTAGAACCATTGACAATCAGTTCGCAGGGTGAACTGCAAATGTTTGAGGGCTTCATTGTGCCCAAAAGGATTGTTTATCGTTGGGGAGATGCTTCCGCAGAAGTCTTTACGGTGATTAAAGCCGAGGCGAACCCAACTATACCAGTAACAGACTTTATTCTGAGTGTACCGTAGTATCCGACTTGGCATTGTAGACTTGCTTTGGCAATGGCACACGATTCCACCATCCCGGTTCACGGATTTGCTCTTCCTCAAAGCGGCGACGGCGTGCTGCGATAACGCCTGACCGTCCCAGATAACCTACCAGATGTTGCGGATCGCTGCGGTTGACAACAGGCAAGCGACCAATATCGTTCCGTAGCATCTTGGTGATAGCTTCATGCAACGACTCATCGGGGTAAGTGACCACCAGATTATCACTGCCTGCATCTATGACCGTTTGTATCGAGTCATCCGCTAATCCACGCAACACATCACCACGTGTAATAATACCGACCAGCCTATCCTGCTCATCTACGATAGGCAGCGCTTGACGTTGCGTCAGCAATGGGTCACCCTGCGAAATGCGATCCGCAAGGTCGTTGAGATGCATGGTGCTAAGTACAGTCGGTGTATTTGTGTTCATGACCTCACCTACCGTAACCTGTTGCAGTATATCCGTCTCATATTCCTGCCGCACATACAGTCCGCGTCGAGCCAGTTTTTCCGTCATGATCGATTCACGCATAAAGAACATAGCGATGCCTGTTGCTAGTACACAGACCAGCATCAGCGGCAAAATTGCGTTGTAGTCACGGGTGATCTCGAAGGCAAAGATAATAAACGTAAAGGTCGCCCGTGAAGCGGCGCCAAAAACCGCCGCCATCGCGACTAGCGCATAGGCACCCGGAGCTAAGTTCGCATCCGGTATTATCGCATTTACGAGCAAAGCGAAGGATGCACCCATTGCTGCGCTTGCCATGAACATCGGCGCAAGCAGGCCGCCTGATGTTCCTGATCCAAGTGTTGCCAACAGAGCCAGAGACTTGCACAACATGATAACGAGCAGAACGGTCAATGTCAGACGGTTGTTCAGAATGTCGGTGATAGTATCGTAGCCAACCCCTAGAATACGTGGCACAAAAAAGCCCAGTACTCCCAACACGATCCCACCAATGGCAGGCCACCACATCGGATCAATGGGCAACCGTTCAAACTGATCTTCAACCCAATACAGCGCTTTGCTAAAGAAAACTGCTGCCAGACCGCACAGCAGCCCTAATATTAAATAGAAAGGCAGGCCGGACGGCACACCAAAATCCATTGGCCCAACTTCGACCATTGGGCCACGCCCCATCACAACGAAATGGACGCTGGTTGCAAGTGTACTGGCGATTACCAGCGGGATAAATGACCGAGATTTGAACTCAAATAATAGCAGTTCAATAGCGAGAATCACCGCCGCAATGGGTGTACTAAATGTTGCAGCCATGCCAGCCGCCGCGCCACAAGCTAGCAACACTTTGCGTTCAGCGGCGGTAGTACGCAAAATCTGCCCGAAGATCGAGCCAATTGCCCCGCCCGTTTGGATAATGGGGCCTTCAGCACCGAAAGGGCCACCCGTACCAATCGCAATTGCCGCCGAGAGGGGTTTCAAGAGCGCCACTCGTGGTGAAATGCGACTGCGATTGACGAGGACAGCCTCCATCGCTTCTGGGATACCATGTCCCTTGATTTTCGGTGAACCATATTTCGCCATGATCCCGACAATTAACCCACCCACTACCGTTACAAGAATTACCCAAGGGCCGAGTTGATTCAATTGAAGGTTGGGGAGTTCCAACGAAAACCGCTGAAAGAAAAACAGGTTGGTGAAAAAAGCAATCAAGTGATACAGAAAATAGGCTACAAATCCTGCAATGATGCCAATGATCGAGGCAAGTATTGAAATCAAGAGCAGCCGAAAGTTGGCGGAAGGCTGCATCCCTCGCTCAGTACGGTAATCCAGAATCATTCGATCTACCATCGTTACTCGTATCCTACCTATCGTAAATTAGGCATTCCTAATAGTTTAAAGATTATTATATATCGCAATACGATATGATACAATAGTTGGACAGTTTTAATTAGCCTATTGGTGCTTATTGCAGGAAGGTTATAATTCGGATGGGTAAAGTAGATCAATCGATGGATAAGCAGCCTGAACCAGCCCCCAAGCCGATCACAAAAGCGGAGTATGAAACTTTGGCAACGTTTCGTTACGTGCTGCGCCAATTTTTACATTTCAGCGAAGAGGCCTCGACGGCTATCGGGTTAACCCCCCAAAGCCATCAGGCCATGTTGGCGATCAAGGGATTTCCAAACCGAGATTATGTGACAATTGGCGAACTCGCGGAACGGTTGCAGATCCGACATCACAGTACAGTAGGATTGGTCGATCGAATGGTCGCTCAGGATCTGGTAACACGAGAACCAGCGTCGGATCAACGCTACGTTTATGTGAAGCTCACCGACCGAGGTGCAAACCTATTGGAGCAACTTACAGCGGCTCATCGTGACGAACTGCGCCGCATTAGACCCCAGCTAACCTTACTGCTTGGAACGTTGGAGGTCTAAATCTTGATGCGATCAAGCGCCGGGGGCATTTCTGCGGTTTGCAATCAAAGCGTGAGCTTCTTCCAAAGAGCTAACAACATACAGTTCTACCTTTGGATAAACGGCGCGAAAAATGTTAGATAGCGTTTGGAGAAACTGCGCTTTGGTTACACCAACCACCATACCAACATTTTTGTTCTTAAGCTTCAACGAAGAGCCAAAGTTGGAGAGCGCGTTACTCGGCAGCGGGCCACTTTGACTAAAATCGACAATCAAATCAATGGTACAGATTGCACTTCGTATCATGCTTGACGTTTGGGTTGTTGCCATATGAAACTCATCCCAGTTCCATTTACCGACAAATGCCATGTATATTGTGGTTTGTGCTTCGTTGTCCCAATCGGCAGCAACAGACATCAAAATCTCCTCGTCATTAACTTGCTAGAATACCAGTATAAACCAATTTCATATCCGCGATAATACCGAGATTGGGATCGTGCGCCAAAATTCACAATAGATTCATCTTTGGGCTAAGTACGAAGCCTTCTGCGCTCCTCAAGCAATGCGTGAGCCGCTTCGATTGAATTGACTACGAAAAACTGCTCACCAAGTTTGGCATAGATTTTGCCAAATACTGTAGCCAGCGATTCGATGAGGCTCAACGTCGTCACAGCGACGAGTACCCCTGAGTTAGCGGGTCGGCTCTTGAATAGCACCCGAAAATTCGATAAAGCCTGATCGGGAATGATGGCACTGTTGGTAAAGTCAAAGATGCCGTCAACGACATAATCCGCTTTTTCAGCGATAGGATTGATGGTATTGATGGCGCTGGAAAACTCTTCCCAAGTCCATTTGCCAACAAAGACAAAGCGTACCGCTTGTTTATCGTCGTTATCCCAGCTTCCTGTGACGCTCATGCTGCGCTCCCGATGGTGGTAAGGTTGAATAATAAAAAGTATAAGGGTTTTAGGCTTCTGCGAAACTATCTTCTACCACCGCATTCAGCCGATTGACCAACGCCAGCGTGAAGCAGAAGATATAGGCGAGATCGACGACAAAGTAGCTGTTATCGACCAAACCGTGCGCCAGAAAGTCTGCCATGCTGCCCATCGCGCCGACTGCCAAAGCCGCCATCAGTAGATCGGTGGAGCGCCACCGTCGCCATGCAGCCAGTGCGCCGCGCCAGAACGTAAACTGGAGCGCCGCCAGCACCGCCAACCCCAGAACACCTAGACTAATCCAGTAGTCCAGTAGAAAATTGTGTGGATGCGAAAGATCCGGTTCGCGCCATGCGTCGGGCAGAATATAGCGGCTGCGGTAGAGATACAAGAACTGGTCGAGTCCCGCGCCCACAAGAGGCCGTTCGCGCAATAGATTGAGCGCACTGGTCCACACCTGAGTTCGGATGAACGATGAAGATCGCGACAGATCGAGAACATTGTGCAGGCGCGGGATAAAGCGCGACAGCGGGACAAGGGCGATCATCCCTACGACGATGATCCCTGCCATAATTCTGCCGCGACGGTTCCACAGCACCAGAACACAGATCACCGCCGCTGGAACACCGAGCAATAGTGCGCCGCCACTTTGCGTCAACACCACGGCGATCCCCATCATCAGCACGATAATTCCAGCAATGACCCGGCGTACCTTTCCCGGCGCGAGCAGCACCATAGCGAAGGCAAAAGGAATGCACCGTCCCAAAAACAACGCCAGATTGTTTGGTGACGCATACGACCCATAGACTCCCGCCAATCGCCGTGCGCCTTGTTCGGCAATGGTGACTCCCGACCCGCCAATGACATAGTTGATCAAACCCATGCCCGCGATGAGCGCCCCTGCCAGCAAAAATACATCCACGAGCCGTACCAATTCGTGTTTGGTGAGTCGGGTGGTTCGCAGCAGCCCATAGTACAGTGCTGGCTCAATCACGATAATCCGCCATTCGCGCAGTGCCGGGGCGCGTTGTTCGCTCCACAGCAGGGATAGGCTAGCGACGACAACCAAGCCCAGCATCGCCCAATCCATACCACGCAGCACCCGCCACGATAGCGATGCAAGTGCTTGACGGTTAACGAGTGTCCGTACTATCGCTGCACTCAGGGTCAAGAGCAGACACAGTTCAACCATAGGCAGCGCCCAGATATACAACTGGACGGGCGCAAGGAAAAAGGGTGCCCAGAAGATGACTAACGCTAGCCCAACCACAGGCCGATTATAGATCAGTAGCCACAGTACAATAATCGCCAGCACAGTGAGGATAAACGCAGGTGAGAAATAAACTAAACCTGCCGTGATCACCGTCAGCGCAAAGGTGGGCGCATCACGTCGCACAATGTCGGGCAGCACCCCATTCCACGTCAGCAACATCCCCAGTATCGCCAGCCCCGATACCAGAATTCCGGCGAGGATGTCCGCCATACGTCGCACATAACCCACCAACAGCGAAAGTATCCCGGTGGGCAAACGGGGTGCGACACGGTGACTGGTTATGCCCGTTCCTACCAATCCGAGAATGGCGGCAATTGCCCCGGCCAGAATGAGCAAATCGTAGCGGCGGCTGTCCAGCGGCGACCCAACAGCGATCCCCGCCAACGCCCAGCGATCATAGCCGAGGTAAAAACGCACTTCGGCGGTGTGCTGCCCCGGCGCTAGATTTTTAGCCACGGAGACTAAATCGATATGTGTTTCGAGATCAGGCGATTTGAGTAGGATGTAGCCATCACCATTGGCTGAACGGGGCAAACTATTAGCAGCCTGTCCATCGACGCGGACATAGACATAGGCCACATAGTCGGCACGCCGCAGCAGCAGCGCCAGTTCCGATCCCTCGAACGTGAACGTCAGTTTATGGGCTGAACCGTCATCCGATTCTGGGGTAGTGTCGGCAACTTTATTTTGCGTCTGGACATCTGCACCCAATGGCCCAAAACGCCAGTCACCCTCATACTTAAAACGTGGATCCACAGGATCGTGCAAGCCTATCGTTAGGACCGGATGGGCGAAAAATGCTCCCGACTCAAACCAGTCAGCGGCAACGTTTGCCACCGCAAAGCCTTGCAGCGGATCATCGGCGGCAGTGGCAGGCGACCAATGTTCAAGAATTAGCCCACCGATCCAAGGCCATTCGTGTTCGGCGCGGAGATAGGAATCACGGGTGTAACGGCGCTGTGTGTCGGCATCGACCTGTCCCCAGATCGAAGGTCTGCCTGTCCAGCCCGCTGGTAGATGATTCCAGCCGAAGTTGCTGCCCCACAGCGGTTTCTGTCCGTCGCCATGCCTCACCATTTCATCGCGCAGCAGGATGAGATGCGAAAAATTAAGCGTCGTCAGATTGGTAGTGCGATCTTCTGGGCCACTGTCAAAGCCGTAGGGCTTGCCCGCCGCCGCGTCGAATGAATCCGCCGCGCCGAGTTCATAGAGCGCCCGCAAATACAACACATCGCTGAGATTACGCGGCCCAGTCTCGACAGTGGGAGCCAACGCCGCCGCAATGACGGTTGCCGTTGAGTCATTGCCGTGAATGGCTGTGTACGCCGCTTTGAGCATTGCTGCGTAATCAGCGGGTTGGGGATCAAGCCCACCCCATTGCGTATTCAGATTTGGCTCATCCCAAATCTGGTAGGTGTCGATCTTGTCGGCATAGCGAGCGGCAAGCTTCGCGGCGAAGGTTCCAAAAGCAGCCATACTCGCAGGCGGTGCAGGCAATCGATCTGAGGCATCGGTACGCCGCGCCCATATTGGCGAATTATCGAGCACCGCCACGAGGCGCAGCGTGGGATGGACAGCGACTGCATTCACCATTACGTCGTATTTGTCGAAACTGAATTGACCCTGAACAGGTTCAATGTCAGGCCACGCAAAAGTTTGCCTTACCCAGACAAAGCCCGCTGCGGCAATATTATCGAGTTCGTGGTTCAGACGATCTGTGTCATATTGCAACAGATCGACATTGACTCCTGCCAATGGAATTTGTCGAGGCACATTGGCGGTTTGCGCGGGATCTGTCCAACCGTGTAAGGCAACTGCCCGTTGAGCGCTTGCACCTATGGCTGTTGCTACACCGCCAACCAGCAGTAGTACACACAGCGCTAGAATGATCAGTAATCTGGTTAGTTTCATCGAACCCAACGAACGTGGTGTGCCTTGCCGACGACAGTGACTTGATTTGCGCGACCCGACTCGACTTCGATTAGCCACATATCGCCCTGATAGATTAGTGCGACTTGCCGTCCATCAGGACTCCATGAAATCTCATTGCCGAACAAGTTATCCAACGGCTTGATGCCGGGTTTGTCTTTTCCGGGAAATACGATGCGAGCGTTACTGCCATCGCGATCCGCCACGACTAGATCGTATTCACTGCTCACACTATCAATCGGGTTGCGGGCTTTCAGGTAAGCAATATAGCCCTGTTGATAATCTGAAGTGCTATCCAGTAATGGCGAAAATTCAGGCGCGGCCCACATGCCCGCTTGTGGCACCAGATCAACCGAGAACAGCCCCGCCGCTTGATCTTTGGCCTGTGTCAGAGCAACATTGAAGACCGGGCTGGTTTCTTCCGGCTCACTGCCTAACGGTTTGCCATGAATCGTTGCTGCCAGCAAATCGCTGGTGGCTGACCATGTGAGATCAGGTAGCCACACCCAATTGCGTGATAGGGTAGTCGAATAAACGCGGAAGTCGAACAGTTTCTTGTAAACGCCTGCTTTGAGATCAACCAGCCCCGCGCCATCGGCTTGCCCCCATGCCAGACTCTTGCCATCGGGCGACCAGCGGAAGACGGTTCCCCACAGACTGTATACGCCTGTCGGTCTGCTCTTGACCACCGGAGTTGCTTTGACAACCTTCCCGGTGCGACTATCAATCCGCGCAATATTCAGATCGTTGAGCGCTTGGTAGCCGGGAGCTTGTTCACGGGGTTGCAGCGTCGAATAGCTGAACGTGTAGGGCTGCCCCGGAACCCAGTCGGCAGTCAGCACATTGTCGAGCGCTGTCAGACGCACAGGCGTAGCCGCAGGGTCACTGGTATCGAGCAGCACCCACAGTTCATTGTAATTTTCGGGGGTTGGCGTACCGTCCGATTTGCGTGTAAACAACAATTGCCGTCCGCCGGGAGACAACGCGAATACATGACCATCCAGATTACCACCTGTTGGCAGCGCCCGATCATTGAGGCTGTTGCCATCAATCACACGGGCTTGCCCCTCGATAATGTAGGCCAGCAGTCCGTTAATCGTGATCGGCTCGATTTTGGTCTTGTCTACGCCGCGTGCGATAATCTCCGCCGACGGTTGAGATGTGATTGTCGGGTTGCCCGGAGTGCGGCTCTTTTCCACACCATCTTCAAAGATAACATCGGCACAGACTCGCTGAGTGCCGTTTGAGCCAGCTTGCAGAATCTTGGTTGTCCCAGAGGGCAGATCGGGGCTAGCGAGGTATTGCGTTTCGTAGGGTACTACTTCATCGTTACACACCACATCATCGCGTACCCGCACAATCGTGATCAGCATATTATCGGTGATGGGGCTAAATTCCGGTGGGTTAACGCGATCCAGTTCACCGAGTCGGATGTCGGTTTGCTGCAAGAATTGACCGACGGTGACACGCCCGGATGCCTGAAAGACTAGTTCCTTACCATCTACGACGACCCGAACGCGCAAATCGGCGGCATTTTGTGCATCAACCCGACAGCCCGCTAACATCCCAATTAGAGCCGCAAGCAGCACAATACCAAGACGTTTGATGATCAACCCAGTACTCCGTAGACGTTAGAATCTGACAATGTTGATAAAATGATAGAAGTGCTTGGGCAAGCGTTGAATGGCAACAAAAGGCCATGATTACAACAGATTACGGACAAAGGGTACATCAGATCGCGTATCGCTGCCAGCACCCCCAAAGATGAGAGAATGATGAGTGCGATCATGAATATGTCGATTCTGGGAAATTTATTCGACGTATGGTTATAAAGGCGAAATCTATCGCCTGTGTTGCAAAACAGGAGTCGATGCCGTGAAATACATGTTGTTGATGTACGCGCAAGAGTCGGACGTGCCACACACACCTGAACAAATCCAAGCCTCTGCACCCGCTTGGTATGCCTTTTCGACGGAAGCTCAAGCAGCCGGGGTATTAGAGTCGGCGAGTGGTCTTTCCTCAGCCAGCAACGCGACCACAGTGCGCGTTCGAGATGGCAAGATCTTGACCGCCGATGGCCCATTTGCTGAAACGCATGAGCAGTTGGGCGGATGCTATCTACTCGAATGCAAAGACCTCGATGAAGCGCTGGCTTGGGCCGCCAAGCTGCCCACTGCCCAGTACGGCTCAGTTGAGGTTCGTCCCCTCTGGTCACCGAAAAATTAGCAGAAGGTAAGTGATGACCGCAGCGGCACAGATTGAAACGACCTTCCGCGAAGAACATGGGCGTGTTCTGGCAGCGCTCATCAGCCATTTTGGCGATTTCACGCTGGCTGAGGACGCGCTGCAAGACGCGCTAGTGATTGCTCTGGAACGCTGGGAAGCGGAAGGCGTGCCGCGCAATCCCGGTGCTTGGCTCACCACGATTGCCAAGCGCCGGGTAATAGATCGGCTGCGGCGTGATACGATCCTTGCGCGCAAACAGGAGGATCTAGGTATCCTGATGGAAGCCAAAGACTCGAATGACTACGAAAATCAGGACGGCGACAACATGGCAACCATCCCTGATGATCGCCTGAAGTTGATGTTTACTTGTTGTCATCCCTCGTTGGCATTGGAGGCTCAGGTCGCCCTCACCTTGCGAACGCTCGGCGGGTTATCCACCGCCGAGATCGCACGAGCGTTCGTCGTTCCGGCAACGACAATGGCACAGCGCTTAGTAAGGGCGCAAAACAAAATTCGCAATGCCGGAATTCCGTATTCCGTTCCGCCTGTGCACCTGCTCCCTGAACGGCTGGATGCGCTGCTAGCAGTCATTTACTTGATATTCAATGAAGGCTACTGTGCCACTAGCGGCGAAACGCTGATCCGCCATGAGTTATGCAATGAAGCGATCCGCTTGGATCGTGTGCTAACAGATCTGCTGACAGACAATGCACTTAGTGCCGAAGCATGGGGCTTGCTGGCACTAATGTTGCTGCACAACTCGCGCCGCGACGCACGGGTGAATACCGAAGGCGAATTGGTTTTGCTTGAAGATCAGGATCGCAATCTATGGGATACTGACCAAATTAATGAAGGGATCGCTATTCTTGATAAGGCGATGGCGCAACGCAATCCCGGCCCGTATCAGGTACAAGCCGCGATCAGTGCGCTGCACGCTCAAGCCGCTAACCCCGAAATTACCGATTGGGCGCAGATCGCGGAGTTGTACCGCGTATTGGCGAGAATGCTCCCCTCGCCTGTGATTGAGGTGAATCGTGCTGTCGCCGTCGCGATGGCAGAGGGGCCAAACGTTGGACTGCGGCTGTTGTTACGGCTTGAGGGCGAGATGGAAAACTATTATCCATTCCATGCGGCTCGTGCCGACTTGCTGCGCCGCACTAATCAACGTGAAGCCGCCGCCGATGCCTATCTGCAAGCGCTGAGGCTGTGCCAGAATCGACAGGAGCGCACTTACTTACAGGGGCGCTTGGACGAAATGTCCGGCAAACTGTAGCACCATCACATATTCTCGCGCCAATAATTTTAGCAATTTGGGTACTTCTTAAACTTGCGCGATTTGAATAGCGGCTGGCACATCATCCGAGACTGCTTCCCCGTATGCAATCGCATCCTTAGCGTTAGCAAGTGTATTCTCTACTGTGTCGCCCTCGGTAATACACCGGCAGGCTAGGTACTTCAACCGTGAAGCCGCCTGTTTCGTCTGGAATAAGGATTACTTGACGCATAGCAACTCCTCACATCATTTTTTCTTTGATGCGTTGCTTTGCCCAGAGATGAGCCTCGTTCGCTTACGGGAGCTTCGGGACGGTCTCGTCGTTGGAAGTTGTCGGACGTGCCGCTTGTTCCCGCTTCAGTTCCAACAACCGCCGCAGTTCGGTCAGCAGCAATTGGAACTGTACAGGCTTGACCATATAGGCATCGGCTCCGGCAGCCATCGCCCGTTCTTTAGAGGCCGACTCGTTTCTGGCTGAAAGGATTAGGACAGGCAAAGAAGCGCTCTGTGGGTGGCTGCGGATGCGTTCACAAACCACATAACCTTCGATGTCCGGCAGCATCAGATCCAGAATGACGATTTCTGGCTGCTCAACTTGGATCATCACGAGGCCATCTTCCCCGTTAAAAGCTCCTACCGTCTCGAAGCCATTAATCTGGAGAAACGTTTCTAGCATGTCTACGGTGTAAGGTTCATCGTCAACAATCAGGAGTTTGGTTGCCATCCCTTGCCTTTCCTGCGCCGATGCTGCTAGTGCCGTGCGCTGCTTATAATAGATAGAGTTCTAGTTGACCTAATCTTCGCTGAAAATTGCTTCGTCAATACCCTTTAACATATTAACCGCGAGCCATGCTGTAAGCAATAAGGCTATCCCAAACGCGGTAAAAACGATCCATTGACTACCAGCTATATTATAGAACGTTATGGTAGTCGGGAGATCTGGCAATCCTGACGGTTTGAAGCTGACTTGCTTGGTCACGATTTGCAGCAGCACCCCAACCAACCCAACGGCAATGGCTAAGGGTACGGAAGACATTAGGTTGAAGGCGGCTTGCACACGCCCTCGATATTCTTCCGGCGGAATAGCCTGAGTCAGCGTGCCTAGTACCGCTCGTGCCACGACCATACTAAACCCGATCAATGCTGTAAAGAAGCATACCACGAGAAACTGAGGATGCAGCACGAAACCGAGCATTGCTAACCCATTCAGTCCGATTGCCGTTGCCACCAGCCGATTTGTCGGGAGATACTTCGATAATCGCTGGATCAGCACACCGCCGATCACGATACCAACGCCTAGTATAGCAATAACCACGCCATACTGGCTCGGCCCGACTCTGAGTTCTTTGGTCAGGTAGTCCAGCGAGAGCAGCAAGACAGCGCCAATCGAACCGGATACCATCACACTCATCCCCATGATATAACGCATTGAGCGTGTTCGCCAAATGTAACTTAGCCCGTCGCGCAGTTCAACCCAGACTTGTCGCGCAGAATTGTGAGAACTTTGTGTAACGGCCCGTTTGGGTATCCTGAGTAATGCGATCATGACAGCAGAAAAGAAATAAGCGACCGCATTGAATCCAAAAGCAAGGTTCGGTCCAAAAGTTTGGACGAGAATCCCAGCCAGCAGTGCTCCGAATACCAATGCGATCACAAAGCCCGCTTCAAGTAGTGCATTGGCTCCCGCCAGAGTCCGACGCGGCACAATAGCGGGCAGTGCTGAAGCACGCGCTGGATAAAACAATGTACTGGCGGCTCCTGTGATGGCAAGCACGACGAAGAAAATCCATAGGTTATGCGGATCATTGTTGACGAACAACAGTGACAGGATCGCCACCCCTCGGATAACATCGGTCACAATCATAACCAACTTGCGATCTAGACGGTCTACTAACACACCACCGACCAACCCCAGAAAGATCGACGGCAATGCATTAGAGATGCCTAGTCCGGCGGTGACAATACCGCTGTTGGTTCCTGCCAACGTGCTGACCACTGCTAGCGCCGCAATGAGCATAAATTGATCGCCAAGATAGCTGACCATCTGCCCAATCCACAGCGGCACGAAGTTGCGATTGTGCAGCAGTTCGCTCATCGTTTGCCCGTTCAGGCTCGACGCAACGGTCATCGCTTCGGCGGATTCTTCTACATCTGCCAAATCGGTTATGCCGCCATTATCCGATGGATCATAGCCACTGACGGCATGGGGATTTATGTCAGCATTCGGCATGACCTGCTGACGGATCGTTTTTTCATCTTGGTTAACACGCTTACGGTTCTCGCGATTCGTCAAAGCGTACTCCTAATCCTAAAGCTCAATCGAGTTTTTTCTCGTAGACGCGATAACGCTTGTACAATTTCGCGTGGAAGCTTATGGCAAGTTGATTCATAGGCTGGTTAGTTTCCAAAACCCACCCAGCATCGGTATCGGGATATTTACCGTGAACCGCTTCCTGAAAGAAAGATAAATTCATGGCAGCATCTACGCCTTTCCCACGATATTCTGGGATTACGCCCATCAGCAAGATGCGCTGTCCTGTAATCTTGGGACGGATCTTCCAGTGCCACAGGATCTTGATCAGAGTGACAAATTCCGGTTCACCGGGATGGGCATAACCGAGCTTTAACACCTGATTCATATCGGGCAGCGCCAGTAAGAAGCCTACCGCTTTTCCGTCAATTTCCGCAATTCGTCCTAGTGCTGGATCGAAATAATCTTTCAGATCCTTGAACAGCAGGTCTAATTCTCGATCAGTTGGTGGTTGAAATCCCCAATTTTTCTCCCACGCGGACTCCCAAATCGTGCGGATAATCAGCAATTCCTCGCGCAAGTGGGTTGCGTCACCTTTGCGAATCTTGATCCCGTTGCGAGCGCTGGTTTTTTCCACGACGCGAACCAATTTGGCAGGCATCCCGCCTTCGCTCTGGATAGTATCGGGGTTAGAGTACCAGCTATTGAGATCCATCGCTTTGGTAAGGCCGCTGTTTTCAACTAACTGAGGATAGTAGGGCTTATTGTAGGGCATCAGCAGCACGGGCTGGGTAAAGTTCTCAATCAGCATCCCGCACTCATCATTCATGGTGTACTGAGCCGGGCCAAGCATGGTGGTATAGGGGCCAAGTGACCGGATATGGTCGCCAGCGGCGTTGAGCAGCCCAGTCGCCACTTCCTGATCGTTGACACACTCGAAGAAACCGAACCAACCAACCTTCACATTCCAGAATTTGTTGTAATTGTGATTGATAAAAGCAGCAATAGTACCAACGGGCTGAGTACCACGATAAGCGACGAAAAAATCCCCTTCAAGATATTCCCAACTTGGATTCTTTTTCTTGTCGAGCAAGGTATGCCTGATCGAAAGGAGTGGCGGAACCCAGTTTGGATCGTCGTTGTAGACTGTCCAAGGAAATTCAAAGAACGCTTTATAATCTGCATCGTTTTGGACGCGACGGATAGTTAATGAGCCAGCAGCATTGACGGACATAATGCCTCCTGAGGATGCACACTGCACAGCATGATCTTATCAGTTCCCGCCGCCGCTGGCGAAAACTTACGTAGCAATCCTAAGTTGAGCGATCATGTCGCCGCACCCCACGACGATTCCCGACCAAAAAACCTTGCGTTGTATATTTCCTGCTACGAACGACCCACGTTATTGGAATGAGTTCGCCATCATCCGACAGCCGAACATGCTCAGCTTCCGAGGCTGTCGCGTGACGTTTCGACTTTTCCAACAGACCCGCATCCATCAATACGTAAAGCTATAGGCACGAGTAGCGCGTCGAAGTCTTATGTTCGTGTGGCGTTATGCTCCATCCTGATTGATTTTAGAACAAGGGGCCATTCCAATAGGTAGGTACTGCCAGCCAATAGATCAACCAACCGAGCGCTAGTGCTAGCCCTAATCGGAAGTGTAATTGAGCCATCCTGCCCTGAATGCGGTGAAATTGGGGCGGTTCGTTGGCGGCAAAGGTCGCTTCCACTAGTCGAACCGCTTGAGGCAGCGTAAAGACGATAACCAGCGTCGTCCAAGGGATAACCTTGAGCAGTACAAGGATTAAAGTCGCGGCGTAAGCGCCGTAGACCAACCCGGCAAACTCCTGTTTAGATCCCTGCATACCAAAATATCCAGCAAGAGTATGTTTGTTCGCAAGCCGATCCGCTTCAAGATCGCGCATGTTGTTAGCGTGCAGGATATTGGCAACTGTAAAGGCGATAGGTAGTCCGGTTAAGAGCGCGGCGCGGCTGACATGCCCCCCCGAAATGGCATAGTATGTTCCCAGCGTCATCAACGGCCCCATAAAGATGAAGACGGCGATCTCTCCTAGACCGATATAGGCCAGTGGCAGCGGCCCCGCCGTATAGAAGATTACGACGAATACGCCGCCTAATCCAATCCACAGCAGCAGTGGCCCACTACCTGCCACTAACAACAACCCGATCAACGCGCCGCCCAGAACGGTCACAATTGCACCAAGCCGCACTTGCTGTGGGGTTAGCACCTCCGAACGACTGAGCACCATGCCCATGCCATCCGTTTTTTTTGCGTCTGTGCCACGTGTATAGTCTACATACTCATTGACAAGATTTGCCGCGATCTGCAATAGCAGTGCGCCAATAAAGGCTAGTAGAAAGCGCGGCAAATCGAACACATGATCCGCGATGGCAACCGCTGCGCCAACCAGCAGCGGCGCATAAGTTGCCGTAAGGCTGCGCGGTCGGGCCGCCATATACCACGCTTGAGCAGTAGGCGATAAAAAGTCAGGAGGGTTCATAGTGTTATGATCTGCCTTTGTAGAATTTACTGGTGTTGATAAAGTGACACAATAACCTTAGCGGTTCCTTTATAAGCTAATATCCAATATCGTGGCGGGGTTAGCGTCTGCCATAAACAGTCGATTCATATAAGATCGTCATAGTGTCGCGCTGAACCTCCAGCGAAAACTGTGAACGAGCCTTTTGCTGCGCCGCCGCACCAAGACTCTGCTGGAAGCTCGGTTGCGATAACACACGGCTGATCTGAACAGCCAGATCGGGTGAGTCACCATAGGTGACTTGCAGACCGTTTACCCCATGTTCGATGACCTCGTTAATGCCCGATGCACGGGAAGCAATTACCGGTTTGCCCGCTGCTGCCGCTTCCAATATCACAGAGGGGATACCGGGTTGGCGCGGATGAACGACGATTGTATCACTGGCAGCGATAATTTCCCGTATATCACTACGCTCACCGAGCCAGACAATCGGCAGGTAGTGTGTTTTTCTGTAAAGTTCTTGCGCCAGTACGCCTGATCCGACGATGGCAAGATGGGCTTCCGGAACACGCTGAAGCAGTCGTCGCATCATATCGATCAGAAGATTGTAGCCTTGATCTGGCACTAGTGGCGCGATCATCGTGACCAATGGGCCTTCGGGTAGCCCAAGCGCAGCACGCGCCAAAACAGGCGCTTCCGCAGGACGCAGATCGACACCGCGATAGACGACTTCGATCCGCGCTTGCGGGTAATTAACACGCCAGAAATTCTTCCGCAGTACCATCGAAGGCACAATCACATGATCGATACCACATCGCAAGATCAACTGCTTCACACGCTGCTGCATCTGGGGGATGTATCCAACCGCGTTAAAATCCGCCAAACTCTCAAACGAGGCTAGGGTGGGAATACCCACGATTCCTCCGGCAATGGCAGCGAATACGGCGGCATTCAGACCCAACGCATGAATTAGCTCAATATCCTGAGTATGCAGAAATTGGAGCAAGCGCCGCCATGCGGCAACATCAAATAGATGGCGTGCATTAAAACTAATCGCAGGATCAGCCTGTTGCGAGTGTGTATCACGCAAGGCACGTTGCTGGATCTGGATGCGTTCGGGGTCAAAGCGTGGCACAATCCGGGCGACGTAACGGCGCACCCCTGACACATCCAGCGCATCTACATAGCTTGCACTATCGAGATCCACTGCTTTATCAACCAGAATGAGAATCCGCATCGTATATTATGCAGCTAACGCGCCCACGCTCTCGAACGTTCGACAGCCCGCCGCCAGTCATAATAGAGTGCATCGCGCCGTTCGGTGGACATCTGTGGCTCAAAGGTTCGCTCAACCGCCCACTGCGCCGCAATCTGATCTGGCGACTGCCAAAAGCCAATGGCTAATCCGGCAAGGTAGGCTACTCCCAAAGCAGTCGTCTCGACGGTAGCAGGACGTTGCACGGTCACACCCAGTACATCGGCCTGAAACTGCATGAGCCAATTGTTGGCAGATGCGCCGCCATCCACGCGCAGTGACTCAAGCTCTAGCCCTGCATCGCGCACCATGACTTCAACCACATCGCGAGTCTGGTAGGCAATCGCTTCGAGGGCAGCGCGAACCAGATGCGATCGGTTGCTACCACGAGTCAAACCGACAATTGTTCCGCGTGCGAAGCCATCCCAATAGGGCGCACCTAACCCGACAAAGGCCGGAACCAGATATACGCCGCCTGTATCCGAGACACTCCCCGCGAGAGGTTCCGTTTCGGCGGCACTTTTGATCAACCCAAGCTCGTCGCGCAGCCATTGCACCACCGCACCCGCAATAAAAATGCTACCTTCCAGCGCGTAGACTATTTTTCCGGTTTCGCCAAGCTGCCAGCCAATCGTCGTCAGCAAGCCATTGGCGGAACTGACAGCGCGTTCACCTGTGTTCATGAGCATGAAACAGCCCGTGCCATAGGTGTTCTTGACCGTACCGGGTGCATAGCAGGCTTGCCCAAATGTGGCGGCTTGCTGGTCGCCCGCCACCCCGGCGAGTGGGATTGCCACCCCAAAGTGCTGCGGATCGGTTTCGCCGTATAGGGCGCTCGACGGTTTGACGGTAGGCAGTAGTTCGCGTGGAATATCCAGCCGCTTGAGGATCGTATCGTCCCAGTCGTGCATGTGAATGTTGTAGAGCAGCGTGCGGCTGGCGTTGCTGACATCGGTGATATGCAGCTTGCCGCCGCTCAGATTCCATAATAGCCACGTATCAACCGTACCGAAGGCCAGTTCGCCACGCTGGGCGCGTTCACGACTGCCCGGTACATGGTCGAGTATCCATGCGGCTTTTGTGCCAGAAAAATACGCATCGATGACCAATCCTGTTCGGGCGCGAAAGTCATCGGTGTAGCCCTCGGCTTTGAGCGACTCGCACATTTCGGCAGTACGGCGGCACTGCCAAACTATCGCGTTATAGATCGGCTGGCCTGTGCTGCGATCCCAGATCAACGTGGTTTCGCGCTGGTTGGTAATCCCGATAGCGGCGATGTCTTCGGCACGGCTGCCCGACTTGGCAATGGCTTCTACTGCGACACTGATCTGGCTGTTCCAAATATCAGCGGGGTCATGTTCCACCCAACCGGGTTGGGGATAGATTTGCGGGAACTCTTTTTGCGCTGTAGCGACGGGCTTCCCTTCGGCATTGAACAGAATCGCCCTTGAACTGGTCGTTCCCTGATCAAGGGCAAGGATCAAGCGAGGCATAAAATTATTCTCCCTAGTAAAAAAATATTGGCTCAAATTGAGATTGTGATCGACCTGAGTATTTCCTATCCGAGTTACAGACTACTAAAGATACTCAAACTGCCTTCTTGCTTACCTGTTTGGTAAATTGGTCGCAACCAATTTAGCTTACTGACTTGTAAAGTACAGGGGCCATAAGTGCAAACTCTGATGGGGTGCCGTTCCGACTGTGCTTCTAATTTCTTTAGCACTTGCCGCAAGATCTCTCCCTGAAAAGGGGTATACATATAAAATATGGTTCCATCACAGTAATCGACATCCCGCGCATCAGCATTAATAAACTCAACGTCAGATAATCCCAGCTTCTTTAGGCATTCATTGGAATATTGAAAATAGGCGTTCTCTAGTTCGATGCCCTTAGTCTTAATATTGGTCAGCAGGTTAACTAAAATTGGCACATGGCCTAGCCCCGATCCAAGATCATAGAAGGTATCATTCAGGGTGAGATGAAGTTCGTCAATCAGCTTCAAGATGATTCTGGCTGGCGTTGGCTGATAGTAGATCATGTCAGCATCGCGTTCTTCTGGCTCTGGCGGAACAAAGGCGACTTCCAGCAGCCCATTGACCAGCATGTCGATCTCATCATATCCCAGATAGTCATCATCGGCACTTCTGGAAATTTGTCGCTCAGCTTGTTTAAAATACTGGGTTACAGTGGCGCGGTCATTGGATCGAATGCTTAGCAATAGATGTGTAAACAGCTTTTCATTCACATCTACCAATTTCTGCTTAAGCATCTCGGCGCGCTGCATCAGCCGCGATTTTTCTGCATCAGGCAATATAGTGACATTTTCAATATCATCCAGCAATTGAAACTCAAGGACATCTAGAGCGTTCATTCTCTCTATGAAGTTTTCCGCCCTATACAGAATTTTATCTTGCTCAAGGCGGTCAATCACGGCGTTTATCTTCTGATAGACAGGTGAATAGGATTTCATGGTAGCCCGTTCGGACACGAAGAATCGTGTGCTCGTTCCCTTTCTTGACCTGATGAAGCCCACTAATGACTCTACGCAGCTAGCCCAAGAGCGCGTGTTTACGCAGCCAATTTCGCAGTTGATCTTCGTTGGGTTCGGTGAGCATCGGGCCACGATCTTCGCCGCGTGGGCTGGTATCTTTGGGCAGCAGCGACGGTTCGATGTAGGGGAGATCCTGACCGACCCAAGCAATAATCAGGGTTGGCACAGAGAGAAAGCCTGTCCAGTTCAAAACCCGCTGTTCATAGGTTTTGTCGTGGTCGATAAAAAGTTCGCGATAGGGAATCTGTTCGGCATCAAGCACACGCTTTGCCAGCGAAACAAATGGGCAGGGTGTGGTGCGCGTGTACATCACTAATTCTTTTGCTGCTGGGCTGATTGGACTTACCAAAATTATTCACTCCGGGATCGGTTTACTTGGATAGGCGATTGTTAACTACCTATCTCTATAGTATCTATTATCTGCCAATGCCGCCGATTAGGGTAGTGCAATTTGCCACGACGCAAGGTTTGTGCAATCCGGCACTCGCCAGCATTTTGGCAGTGCGATAGAATGACTTCACGTAGAGCCAAGTTGGGGGAATTGATGGAAGAACTCAAGCAACGGATCAAAGCCGAAGGCCAAAACCTTGGTGATGGTATTCTCAAGATCGACAGCCTGCTTAATCATCAGATCGATGTGGGGTTAATCATGCGCTGCGGTGAAGAACTAGCGCGGCGTTTCGCCAACGCAGGAGTAACGCGCATCCTGACGGCGGAAGTATCGGGCATTGCTCCGGCCTTTGCAACGGCGTATGTGATGGGCGTGCCGCTGATCTACGCCCGCAAGGTCAAACCTGTGACGATGTACGGCCCGGTCTATCTTGAAACCGCGCCGTCACATACCAAAGGCATGGATGTACAACTGTTAGTTTCGGCGGAATTTCTGCCGGGTGAAGATCGTATCCTAATCGTCGATGACTTTCTGGCATCGGGGAAAACCCTGCGTAGTTTGGCGCGGATGGTACGCAGCGCGAAATCGGAACTGGTCGGGATCGCGTGTGTGGTCGAGAAAAGCTTTGAGGGTGGACGGAAAGCGTTGGAACATTACAACGTGCCGATTGAAGCGCTTGCTACGATTATTTCAATGGATAATGGGCAAATCGTTTTTCTGGATGAGACCATTACGAAATAATGAATCAACCGAAGCTGCACACAGGCGGTATTGTTATCCTCGACTTTGGATCGCAGTACACGCAGTTGATCGCCCGACGGGTGCGTGAACAAAACGTCTATGCGGAAATCTTCGCTTGGGATGCTGATCCCGCGCAAATTATGGCGCTCCAGCCGCGTGGCTTGATTCTCTCTGGTGGGCCAAGCAGTGTCTACGATGTCGGCGCACCGACTTTGCCCGGTTACGTGATCAGCACTGGCACGCCGATTTTGGGGATTTGTTACGGAATGCAACTGCTGACTCATGCGTTGGGCGGCATCGTGGCAGGTTCGACAACCCGCGAATATGGCCCTGCATCGGTACAAGTACAAGAGTCGCCACTTTTTGCCCAGATGCCCGACACCCTTGACGTATGGATGAGTCACGGGGATCGGATCGAAGCGCTGCCTAGTGGGTGGGAGTCGTTGGCGCATTCGTCTAATTCGCCGTTTGCAGCAATGGGCGATGAAGCACGGCGCTATTACGCTGTGCAGTTTCACCCTGAAGTATCGCATACGCCGCTGGGTGCGTCACTCTTACGGAACTTCGTATTGAATATATGCGGGTGTGAAGCAAGTTGGACTCCCGCCTCGATCATCAGCGAAAGCATCGAAACGGTACAATCACAAGTCGGTGACGGGCGCGTCGTACTAGGTCTGAGTGGGGGTGTTGATTCGGCAGTAGCCGCCGCGCTGATCCATCGGGCGATTGGCGATCAGTTGACGTGTATCTTCGTCAATCAGGGCTTAATGCGTAAAAATGAGCCAGAGCAGGTCGTTGAGACCTTTGGCAAACATCTGGGCATTCCATTGGTTGCCGTCGATGCAACGGAGACGTTCCTCACTGAACTCGATAATGTGACCGATCCTGAGAAGAAACGCAGTATCATCGGCAATCTCTTTGTGCGTACCTTCGAGATCGAATCCCGTAAACTCGGTCAAATCGACTTTCTGGCGCAAGGCACGATCTATCCCGACGTGATCGAGAGTGCCGCCAAAGATCGCCCCGGCGCACACCGCATCAAGACGCATCATAATGTCGGTGGCTTGCCGGAAGATATGCACTTCAAGCTGGTTGAACCGCTGCGCTTCCTGTTCAAGGACGAGGTACGCCGGGTTGGCACTGAACTCGGTTTGCCGGATGAAATCGTCTGGCGGCAGCCATTCCCCGGCCCCGGTTTGGCGGTACGCTGCTTGGGCGCGATAACGTGGGAGCGCTTGAATTACTTGCGCGAGGCGGATGCAATCTTGCTAGAGGAATTGGGACAAGCTGGTCTGCTGCGCGGCGATACGGCTCAGGCATTTGCGGTACTGCTGCCCGTGCGCAGTGTGGGCGTGATGGGCGATATGCGCACCTATCAGGAAGCCATCGCGATCCGGGCGGTGACGACGGACGACTTTATGACGGCAGACTGGGCGCGACTCCCCTACGATCTTCTGGCGCGGGTCAGCAATCGGATTGTCAACGAAGTGGCGGGCGTGAACCGTGTGGTCTACGATATATCCAGCAAACCACCCGCCACGATAGAATGGGAGTGATCTTGTCTCGATCAACGATACAGGCAACATCAGCGCCAATGATTTTGACCGTTGCGCTGTGCATTTTGTTGGCAAGTTGCGCGACTCCGCCGCCTACAGTGACACCATCGCCCCTGCCAAGCGTCGTACCGCCTACCACTCAGGCGGCGATTATCGATCCATCGCGAACGGCACTGCCTACCCTTACCCCGTCAGCAGTGCCAACCCGGATTGTGCAAGCTGTGCAAACTGCCGTATCAGCCGGATCGACCCCACCCGCCGCAACCCAACCTCCTCAAGCACCGCCACCGACTCAGATCGCGGCTTCTGCTACGCAGATCCAGCCGACTTCTACCTCGGCATTACTCGCTGTGACCGCGAATGTTAGCTTTACGCCGCTGCCGACTCAAGCTGCCCTTTCACCGGGCATCGCGCCGCCGCTGGACATTAAACTGCCAGATAGCTGGCGTGGGGCTTATTATGTCTTGCCGATCCGCGACGCATTGATCCAGATGTCGATGAATATGGCGATCTACAAAGGCCCGGTCAAAAATGGCGGTATTGGCACGATTGTGATCCTGTGGGGCTTTCCGAGCATTGGCCCGATGCCGACGATAGGCCCAGCCGGCCCAACTCCGACCCTTGCACCGAGTCTTGCTACGCCGATGAGCTATCAAATGCAATTGCTGTGGGGCGATGGACTACGACTGCTGCAAGGTACAGTCGTGGGATTGATGTGCAATGTCGGACGTTATGAGCAGCTAACCTTTACCGTCGGTGGGCAACCGGGAGTCGGCGCGTACTACAATGTCAGCAAATGTCCCGACGAACCGGACACCGCTGGGTGGTTTGTGGGTCTGAACCAGTTCGGCGGCAACTACCTGTTCTACACTTACGTTGAGCCAATCGAAGCTTATAATGAGGGTCGCGGCGACCTGCAAAAGATTCTGGATACAGTGGTGTTCCACGCCCCAGCAGCAACGCCGGGTGGCCCACCGCCAACGAATACGCCCAAATAAAGATAACACGCTATGCTTTTTAGGAGTTAATTCATTGATGGTCAAGCGGTTGCTCACCCGTGAGAATGTGTTTGCTGTCGTCTTTTGTGTGATCCTGATCTTACTAGTGATCGCCACCGCCGACAGCGCCCCACAGTGGATCTATCAGGGTTTCTAAATGACCCTTACTGCCATTGCGATATTCGGTATCGGTGCGCTGCTCTATAAGGTAATCCCTGTGCGCTGGCGCGGTTGGGGATTGCTGATCGGCAGCGTGTTGGCGATCTATTGGCTGCAACCAGCGCTACCCGTGCGCCCATTGGATTTCGTGCTGCCCACCACCACACTTATTTTGGGGTTCGTGGGCTGGCTGTTCACGCGGCAAGAACCCACTCTGGATCGCGACAGTCTGTTGACGATGGGCGTAGTCATCGCGATTATCGTCGG
>JBDTVG010000079.1:0-6995 GCA_040007395.1 Chloroflexota bacterium | reverse complement strand
GGCTCATGTTAAGGCAAAGTGCAAAAGGGGGTAAACTGAAGGTAGCGTGAAGGGGGAGGGGAAGGACAATGCCCATTGAATTTCCGATAATCGAGTTGCTATCAAGCCAGAGCAGCTATGGGTGGTTATTAGAACATTTTCACCCCAAAGGGTTAGTTTGCCCGCGCTGCGGGGCGGGACTTGAGCAAGCCCGGTTATTTCGGATACGCACCGTCAGTCAGGTCGAAGATTACCGCTGTCGGCAATGTGACAAGACCTACAACGTGTTTAGTGGAACGGTGTTTGAAGGACGGCGGCTCAAGCCAGAACAAGCGGTATTGCTGGTGAGGGGTATTGTCAAAGGCGAACAGGCCCAGATTTTAGCGAATGAGGTTGGCGTGTGCCGCCAAACCGTACAAGCGCTTCGTAAACGGATACAGGCCAATGCTCAACTGCTTCAGCCTGACACGCCACTTTTGACCGATGAAGGGAGTGAAACGGATGAACTGTATCAGAATGCGGGGGAAAAAAAGTGAGCCACATTTGAACCCGGCTGACCCTCCTCGTCGGCGTGCTAACAAACGGAAAGGGCATGGGACTTACGCCAATGATCGACCACCGATTGTCGGCACCGTCGGACGGGAAAGTGGGAAAGTACGCCTACGCATGGTCGAACGTACTGACGGCCAAACCTTGTGTGCCCATGTTGAGCAGTTTACTCAAGACAATACGCAAGTGTATACCGATGAATGGCAAGGCTATAACCATGTTGACCGGCCTCATGCAACGGTGGCTCATGCCCGAAAGGAATGGGCGCGAGATGACGATGGAGATGGTATCCGTGAAGTCCATATCAATACGGTTGAAGGTATGTGGACCCTGGTTCGGAACTTCATGCGCTTGTTTCGGGGTGTTCACAAGAAATTCCTCGCCAGCTATCTCGCTATGTGCGAGTTTCACATTAACCTTAAGCGCATCACGCCCGATTTCATTGCTGCCCTAGTCGCTTTGCACCCGCAGTTAACATGAGCCAATATCTCTTAGCCTATGTTGCTGAATCCTGTTGTGAATAGATGGAGAAGAATATTATGCGTGACTCATTGCAAACGCCGGATAACGCGCCTCCGATTCTGCGCGTCGCAGCAGGTGAAGATCAGGACGGCGAATTTCGGGGACTCGGTGTCAGTGCCATCACGTTCAAGGTATCTTCACAAGGGAGTAACGGGCTGTTAGTGCTTGAAAATACTTTTCATCAGAAAGGCGGCCCTGCACGACACCTGCACTATGATCAGGATGAATGGTTCTATGCGGTTGAAGGCGAATTTGTTATTGAGGTGGGGGAAGAAAGGTTTACGCTAAACCCCGGTGATTCACTGCTTGCGCCGCGCAAAGTTCCGCATGTGTGGGCTTATGTCGGAGACACAAAGGGCAGAATTCTGATAACTTTTATGCCTGCGGGCAAAATGGAAGCGTTCTTTCGCGAAGTCACGAAAGCGAACGCCATGCCACCGCAAGATCCGGAACTGTGGCGTGCTCATGGCATGGAGTTGCTTGGCCCGCCGTTGTCGATCTAGCCAATGGGTTGGTTACGTAGCAGCAAGCCGCGCAGCATGATCCCGGTGCCCGCGGCGATAAAAGTAACCCCTACCAAAGTCGCGCCAAATGGTGCAATCCGCTGAACGGATAGCAGCAGACTCAATCCACAACCGAAAAGGGCAGCACTGCCAATGAGACTCCGAGGGTCGCGCCGGATTAGCGCCGCTAGAAACCACAAAATCGCCAGTGCTATGACGACTATAGGCCATCCTGTTGAGACTTCAACAGGGAGTGCGCCCTGATTAAGCAGCAGCAAAATAACCGTCAAGGCGATCAGACCGACGATAACGAGCAGCGTAGGCCAATGGATGACGAAGGGCAGCCGTCTTGGCAGCACAGGGCGACGGCTCCGTGCTGGCGCGATCATTGCTTCTACATCCTTTTCCGACACGACAACGGCATCGCGACCCTCGCCGGGTTCAACGGGAAGATCGGGTAGTTCGACAGTTTCTTGTCGCTGACGACGACCTGAACGACGCATGAAAGCTACTTGGCGCTTTCGACACAGCGTGCGCCGCGTGGTCCGATAATCGTGATATGGCGTATGCCGCGTGGCAATTCAAT
Organism: Chloroflexota bacterium; assembly: GCA_040007395.1. GTDB lineage: Bacteria > Chloroflexota > Anaerolineae > Aggregatilineales > UBA2796 > DATGFK01. The sequence goes on along the minus strand of JBDTVG010000079.1, from coordinate 4,856 downwards.
CCGATCACCGGGGCGCAGGATGACACTCTTATTTACATCGGGGAAAGTTAGCTCGACTAGCCCTTCCGCACAGTACATCACTTTGGTGTAGCCATGACTGCGGGCGGCAATGCGAAAGTTGGGGTCATTATACGAGGCATAGGGTCGCAGACCCTCTTGTTTCATCTTATTGGTAATGGCTTCAAAGGTGGGGTGTTGTCCACCGTGCCAGCGAATGAGCTTGATTTCACTTATCCGTTTAAGGGATTCACTCGATGGTGCGGCTAATTTAATACTACTTAAAATAGGATCATTGGAAGCCATAAGTTTTCGATCTCCTTCAAGCTGCTGTTTTTACAACCCTAAGCGTGTATAGTAACGTTACCCTGAATAGTCGGCACTGGTAGAGCGCACATATTATTGGCAGGAAAACTGCACAAAGTGCCTAATTTCCCCCTACCATGTCCTACTAACGCAAGATTTTTTCCATCACCCAACACGGTTCGATCACTTGGCGGGTTCGCCCTTCGTGATCCACATAATGCCAACGTCCAGAATCTTCCATGAATACATGGTAGCCAAGCCGCTCATATAGCCGCCGCGCACCGGGATTATCTTTCGCGGTGGCGATACTGACCGACCCATAGTCGCGGCTAATCAGGATCGATTCGGCCTCATGAATAAGCGCTGTGCCGAGACCCCGATTCTGAAACATATCCATCACCCGCAGTGAATACAGATAGCCTCGTCGTCCCAAATGAGTCAGGGTCTCATCCAGACTTTCCAACTGAACAAAGATCTGTCCGATAGGCCATCCGTTCATATCTGCGACGATCATCAATCTGCGCCCGGCAAGCTGATCTTCATAGGCGTGCTGGAACACACGCCGGAAATGCGTGTACTGACCGAACCATTCCAGTTTGGGCAGATCATCTCGCTCGGCAAACCTAAATACGATATCGAACTGCAATGACACTGCGTGACGTTCAATAGCCGTCATAGCTGGTGCTTGAGCCACCGTTCTGCATACAACCGTTCCTGGTCGGGTGTCGAAATTTCCCCATCAAGCAAAGCCTGATGCAAAGCTAATAGCAGTTTACCGACACCCGGCCCTTCGCGCAACCCCATCGCCATCAGATCGTTACCCGTCAGACTTGGGCGAATCCCCTTCCATTGGCTGACGTAAGTAGCAATCGCTTCTCGTATTTTTTGGCTCGGCGCGACGATCCATGCCGCCGCCAACACAACCGTCGAGAATCCTTTGAGGCGGCGCACAACTTCGCTAGGCCGAAGATCGGTGTCTAGTGCTGGCAAAAGTCGATAGATCTGCTGGCTTTGTCGCAGTAGTACCGCGAGATCGGAAGATAGTTGCAGACGCTCAATTAGCGCTTCCGACTCCGGTAAACGCAGCGTAAAAAGCGACCAATAAACTAGTGGCAATGCAATTTTTTCTGGTGTCCAGAGCGGATAATTAATTTGAGTGCGGGCGTTAGCGAAAGCAGATGTTAACCACTCATCAAACGCTAATCCTTCGTAGATCGTGTAGAGTACCTCAAAAGTGTCGAGTCGCTGTAAGGCTTTTTCGGGAGCCGCCTCAGCAAAGATCAAGTCGATTTCATGGCACAGGCGATGACCGCTGACCCGTGCGATGAACGGCAAAGCAGAGGGAATCAAATCGGCGGTATTCGGCTCAATCGCAAAAGCAAACCGCTGCTCAAAACGTACCGCCCGTAATAAACGTGTCGCATCATCGATGAAGCTCAGGCTATGCAGCACGCGGATCATCCCGTTTTGTAGGTCGCGTTCACCGCCGTAATAATCCAGAAGTTTGCCAAACGGCGCAGGCGCGAGTCGAATCGCCAGCGTATTGATCGTGAAGTCGCGCCGATGCAGATCCAGTTTGATCGACCCCTGCTCAACGGTAGGTAGCGCAGCGGGTTCCTCATAGAACTCACGGCGGGCAGTGACCAGATCGACAAAGGCTGGCAAGTCGGCGGGCTGGACATGGAGCGCCGCCGCTACCGCCTCACCGAGAGTCCATTTGGCGGTGCCGAACTGGGTATGGCTTAACACTTCTCCGCCGTAGCGTTCTTTCAGCACAGCGGCTAATGTGATCGCTTCGCCTTCCACCACGAGATCCACATCCGTGTTGGGTTTGTCAAGCAAAAGATCGCGGACGAAGCCACCGACAGCATATAACCCCAACTCGTGACTCTGGGCTTCTGTGGCGATGGCTTCTAAAAGCGTAACCAATCCACTAGGCAGTGTATCGCGCATTTGCTGGGCGATCTCGGTAGCGCGAGTATCGGCAAGCGGCTTGCTCCCCCAGTGCTTGATTAGGTCGGTACGTGTCACGATGCCAATAAGCCGATCTTGACTATCGAGTACCGGGACTTGCCCCCACCCCGTATCGAGCATGAGCCGTTGCAAGGTATCCATCGAGTCGGCGGCGTGTACGCCAATCGCGCCAGATTCCATCACCTGAGCGACTTCACTATGCGCCAAACCATGCCGCATCGCCCGATCTACCGCTCGCCGTGTCAGCAGCCCGATCACTTTGCACGCTTTGATCACTGGATAGCCTTCATGCCCAGACTGCTGCATCCGTGTCGCGGCGACTTCAACCGTTTCGTCTGCGCCAATGCTCTGTACTCGCCGCGACATCAGGTCTTCGACGCGCACCGCAGGCTGGACAACCGTAGGCAGCAGCGCGATCAACCGTTTTTGCACGGCTTCTAACGAGGTGTCGCGGATCTGGGCAGCGGCGGCACGGCTATGTCCTCCGCCACCAAATATCGTAGCAATCTGTCCGACATCGATCCCATCTACCGTGCTGCGGGCGATCAGTTGGATGTGATCGCCCATCGCCACTAACAAAATGATGGCATGTGCATCGTAGGCTTCGCGCAATTTATGGGCAAGACTGGAGACTTCATCCACGATATGTTCAAAGCTAGCCGTTGCCACCAGCACTACATAGCCTTCAAGCTCGTAAGTCTGCGTGCCTTCAATCAGCCGCATATACAGCGCCTGCTGATCCTCAGATAGTGGATGTTCGAGGAACTTCTGCATAACATCCAGATCCGCGCCCTGTTCGCGTAGCCATGCCGCCGCCAACAGATCGCGGGGCGTAGTGGTTCCATACAGCAGTGATCCGGTGTCCTCGTAAATGCCCAGCATAAGTAGGGTAGCTTCGCTGACGGTTAACGTTAGTTGACTATCGCGCAGTTGTTCAACGAACAGAGTCGTATTTGCACCAAGTGGTTCGCCACTGTAGTGCTGGTACGATTCGAGCGCTTTTGCCAACGGATGATGATCGATGAAGTGGACAGGGACGGTAGGGCGCATCCCCTTCACGGGCGTGACCGCCTGTGAATCGACCACAATCACCTGATCGACCTGTTGGCGCTGCCATTCATCCGCCCGTACCAACGGGAATGACGCACCATACAGCGTCAGAAAATTCTGGACGTTGCGGTTCAGGCGGCGTGAGAGGATCGGAACCGAGTCGAGATCGAGTTTGGCAGCGGCAACCTGTGAAGCCACCGCATCGAAATCAGCGTTTTCGTGGGTCAGAATTAGCGTTACAGTCATCAATGCTCACACTAGTAAAAGGTCAACCATAAAGATACTTGTTAAACGAAGGGCGCGTCAAGGGCAAACGCATCAAATCAAAAATAAAAACCATACAGCGGACAGGGCAGGCCCTGTCCCTACAAATACACGGTATGGAGTAGGGACAACGCCTGCGTTGTCCGCTGAACCCGCCCCTTTTTTAGGTGGAATGATTTTGATGCGTTCGCCCGTGATTTTTGACCATCCAACGCCGATCACTTACTGCGCCGATTACGCTATACTGTGTGCAGCGCCGCGTAATCTTGATGGATAGCACCTGTGACCAAGATCTTTATCTCCTACCGCCGCGATGACAGTGCCGATGTTGCCGGACGTATCTATGATCGGCTGGTGGCGAAGTTTGGCAAAGATGCCGTGTTCAAAGATGTGGACTCGATTCCGTTTGGGGTCAACTTCAAGAAACACCTCGAAGGCGTTGTCCAGCAGTGCGCCGTCGAGTTGGTGATTATTGGCAAGCAGTGGTTGGATCGCGTGATTGCTTCATTAGAGCAGTGGCTAGCGGTTGGCACAACCGCAGCACCGGAAACGACCAAGCCAAAGTTCATGCTGCCGCTGCTGGAATGGATCAATATTCCGGCGGGAAGCGTGACGCTGGAAAAAGACTTGGGAACCTACGACGTTGCGCCGTTTGCCATTGCCAAATACCCAGTGACGAACCAACAGTATCAAGCGTTTATCGACGATGGTGGCTATCGGGAGGATCGCTGGTGGCAAGACCTTGCAGGTGGTAAGCAAACGCCTACAAAGCCGGGATGGAATACTCCAAATCATCCCCGCGAAAACGTGAATTGGTACGAGGCAGTAGCTTTTAGTCGTTGGTTAGCCGCCAAAACTGAACTGCCCATCACCTTGCCGACTGAAATGCAGTGGCAGTGGGCCGCCATCAAAGATACTGGGTGGGCTTACCCCTATGGCAAGACCTTTGAAAAAACCAAAAGCAACACTCGCGAAAGTGGTATAGAGCAGACTACGCCGGTAGATAGTTATCCGCAGGGCGTGTCACCCTTTGGGGTAATGGATATGAGTGGCAATGTCTGGGAATGGACGCTATCTGAATATTCCAATCCGATTAGTAATAATTTAATTAATAATAATGTCCGTGTGGTGCGCGGCGGTTCTTGGGGCGACGATCGAGACCTTGCGCGGGCGGCCTGTCGCGTCTACGACGTCCCCGGTGATCGGTACTACGGTATTGGTTTTCGGGTAGTGTGTTCTGTCCCATTGCCTTAGCTCTGGCCTCT
>JBDTVG010000078.1:0-37614 GCA_040007395.1 Chloroflexota bacterium | reverse complement strand
TGTGCGAGATCGTAGCGGCGCTGCACAATCCCGATGGAACGGTAGCCATACCGGGCTTCTACGATAAGGTTCGCCCGGTAACGGATACTGAACGGGAAACACTGGCAAAAGCCTCATGGACAGAGGAAGAATGGCAGAGCGAAACAGGTGCGCCCAAGTCGTGGGGCGATGCCAACTACACGCTGCGCGAACGGATCGGCGTGCAGCCGACGCTCGAAGTAAATGGGATTGTGGGCGGGTTCACGGGCAAAGGCTCCAAGACAGTGCTGCCTGCCAAAGCGCTTGCCAAGATTAGCTGCCGTCTCGTCGCAGATCAAGATCCATACGAAATCGAGAAATTGTTCCGGGCGCGGATAGAAGCACTCACTCCGCCCACGATTACCAGCGAAGTTCGCGCCCTGAACTATGCTTATCCCGCATCAGTCCCAATTGATCATCCCGTGATGAGTGCCGCCAGTGCTGCTTACGAACGCGGCTTTGGCGCACCACCGATTTTCTTGCGTGAGGGTGGCACGCTCCCGATTGTCGCCACGCTCCAGAATACGTTCAATATGCCTGTGGTACTGATGGGTTTTGGTTTGCCCGATGATGGCGCACATGGGCCGAACGAGAAATTCGATCTTGAATGCTTCTATCGCGGCATCAACACGGCAATTGCAATGTTTGAGGAAGTCAGCAAGCACATTCAGAAGCAAAGCGCCTGATTTTTATTGGATCATGATCCGCCACCACATTTAAGACCCTGTTGGAATTCTGCAAAGGTGGTGGCGTAGAAGTTGCCACCACCGCCACACTTCCCGGCGAAGTAGCGATAGTCCGTTTGCGCCGGATATACCGCCGCGAGAATCGCATCAAGGCCGGGGCTGGCGATTGGTGAGGGCGGCAAACCGGGGTAAAGATGCGTGTTATAGGGTGAGTCGAGTTTGGTTGAACTCACACGGGGCCACCAATTGCTAGGGCTACCAAGCGCATATTGCAGCGTGACGGTTGCCGCGAGTCCGTTATTCGCGGCGAGACGGTTATGAAAGACACTGGCGATGAGTTTCTGTTCCTTTGGTGCAGCCGATTCGCGTTGAATAATTGAGGCGAGTACAAGGGCTTGCCAGAAGGTCAGGCCATGTGCGGCGGCATCGGCTTGCACTTGGGCGCTCACACTGGCAGCAAAAGCGTTGAGCATCATATCCCGGAACTGTACCGCTGAAGTGTCATTGGCGAGGCTATAGCTGCCCGGCAGCATATAGCCTTCCAGCGATTTACCCGATGGGCGGCTGCTTAATATGCCTAACGCTGGGGTTGCGGCACCGGGGACGACACTCGCCCAAAAGTCTGCGCCTGTGAAGCCTACCGCCGTTTTATCCACTGCCACCGCGATCTGCTCGATACGCCAGCCGGGACGAACCTCAATGGTACATGGACAATGCGCCACGCGGCTTGATCCTGCTGGCAAGTTCCCGTTCGCAGCCGAGGTCGGATCGGCGCTGCTATCGTCAATTTTGGGCGATAGATCCGCGACTCCGGGCGGTAAAAAGATCGCCTGACCGATAATCAACGTGCGGCTCTTGAGGCAGTTACCCACCATGATCGCCTCAACACTCAACGTATTTTTAGAGCCGAGGACGAAGCCAAACAACGTATCGCCCGATTCGATGGTATAGGCGATCCACCCTGCTGGGGTCGTGCAAGTCTGCGAATTAGCCGTTGTCGCTGTCGGTGGGACTGGCGTGTTGGTCTGCGGGATTTGTGTCACGGTAGCAAGGATCAAGCCGGGTGAAGGAATAGGCGTTGATGGTGTAGCGGTTGATGAGGCAGTCGCAGCAAGGGTTACGATTGGCCTAGAGGTCGGCGGTGTTGTTGGGTGCAGCACAACTGCTACTGTTGGCGTAACAATCATCGAGTCGATGAAGATCACGCTGCCTGCAATAAGCCATGCACACAAACCGAGTGCCAGCGTGACAATCACCAGCGCGTAACGTGGACTTGTCAAGCCTTTTACAAAGTCGCTCATGACCCGAAATTATGCCGTTTGTTGGCAAAAACGCAATCGCATTACCTTACTCGGCACTTGACGCGAGATTAGTTAATGTTCAAAACATCTCTCAAAACCGATTTAGCCCACGCAGCCGAGGCGCAAAGACCGAATTGAGCTGCATGAGAATCAGAAATGCAATACTCACATAGGTGTTGATGATGCACAACAATGCACCGAAGGCATACACCGCTTGATAGATAATGATGCGGCGTTCGGTTGCTGCGCGGATCTCGTCCGTCACTTCGTCTTTCATCAACTCCGCACGCATGGCATAACGCCAACTGATAAAGAGCATTACCCCTAAAAATAGCAGATTGAGCCAGTAAAACAACAACGCAAGGCGATAGGTGATAAACTCAGCTAACAGCCCCGTCGAGAATGGCATAAGCGACACCGCTAGCAAGAAGGCGAGATGTATCCAAGTCAATGTGCGATTACTGCGGGCGAATTGGCTAATCTGGGTTTGCTGTGCAATCCAAAATATGCCAAGTGTCATAAAGCTCATGAAGTAAGCTAGCAGGTTTGGGGCAAGTTTCACGAGCGCATCCCATAGCACTTGCTCAGATTGAATCGCTCCATTGATCCATAAAGGTTGCTGGCTGTGGAACGCTTCACTTACCGGGACGCGCAAATCGAGTACCAGCAAGGTCATGGCAATGGCAAAGATTCCATCGCTCAGGGTAGCAAGACGCTCTAGATTTCGACCTGCGAATTGGTTGTAATTGACATTCATTGGCTGTTCAATCACCCTATAGTACCGCGATAAAGCTATCTGTCTTGCTCTAAAACCAAGCTATAGACTGGTTTCACCTTGCCATCACTTGCTGATACACGGCAAGCGTTTCGCGAGCGGTACGCTGCCAGCTAAAGTTCGAGGCGCGAGCTAAGCCCATATTTCGCAAATGGTCGCGCAGATCGTTCTGGATCAGGGTGGCGATGATTGCGCCGCCTAGTTTGCGCGAGTCATCAGGGTCAACCAGATAGGCCGCCTCACCGACTACTTCGGGGATCGAAGATGCGTCGGCGGCAACCACAGGCGTACCACAGGCCATCGCTTCTAGTGGGCCAAGTCCGAAACCCTCGTAACGGCTGGGATAGACAAAGTTGCTTGCCATGCGATACACACCGGGTTTGTCGGCTTCATCGACTGCCCCGATCCAACGCACGTAGCTCTCAAGCCCCGATGAGGCAATCGCGGCGGGCAGATCGGGGAAGCGCGGTGTACCCCAGTGTTGGGGCGGTTTGCCCGCCAGCACCAATGAATATTCCTCACCGACAGATGGCCCAACAAAGGTATAGGCCGAGAGCAGTTGCGACACATTTTTGCGTACATCGAATCCGCCCATATACAGCACATACTGTTCGGGCAGATCGTATTTTTCGCGTATCTGCGGATCGCGTTCTGCGCCGATGCGTGGATGATGATCGAGCGTGGCAGCCAACGGGATCGCTGTGACCATTTCCGCTGATACTCCGATCCGCTGAACGATCTCCTGTCGCGAGAATTCCGAGTCGGTCAAGATATGCGCCACGCCTTTGGCGCTAGCAGTCACCAAACTGAAATACAGCTTGGCAGGCAAGCTGCCTTGATATTCCGGCATACTCAGCGGGATTACGTCGTGAATCGTGACGATTAACTTGGCGGGCGATTGCAGCGGTGCGCCCCAGTACGGCACATGGGCGATGTCCGCGCCAACTCGTGCTACAGCGGCAGGATAGGCTTGCTGCTCAAACAATACCTTGCCAATCTGTCCACCTGCCGCAACCTTGACCGGAACGACCTCTACTCCCAACGGTACATCTTCCGGCGCATGAATGTGATCTGGCACAAGTAGAGTCAGTTTTAGGTTGGAGTCGAGTACGCGCAAGGCTCCGACCAGTTGCCGCAGATATTGACCACTGCCCGTATACGGTTGATCCCAGAACCACGCATTGAAAACAATGTGCATCTTGGCTAGTTTTCGTAACCGTGCGGATGGCTGTTATGCCATGCCCATGCACTCGCGATAATATCCTTGAGACTGGCATACTTGGGTTGCCAGTTTAGCTCACCGTTGATTTTCTCAGCGGAGGCAATTAGGGTTGCTGCATCACCGGGACGGCGCGGCGTTTCGATGGCGGGCAGTGTGTGTCCAGTCACTTCGCGAGCCACATCGATCACCTGCTTAACACTATAGCCTTGCCCATTGCCCAGATTGTAAGTCATGGCCTGTTTTTCATCGAGTGCGTTCAGTGCCAATATATGCGCCGTTCCCAGATCATGAATGTGGATATAGTCGCGGACACAGGTTCCGTCAGGAGTCGCGTAATCGGTGCCATAGATTTTGATCGCCTCGCGCTGACCAAGTGCCACTTGAAGCGTCAGCGGGATCAAATGGGTTTCTGGGCTGTGCGCTTCGCCGCCGATGACCTTGCCCTGATCGTCAAGCAGCGCCCCACAGGCGTTAAAGTAGCGCAACACACAATACTTCAGCCCCATTTGTCGATGATACCAGTGGATCATCTGCTCGATCATGAGCTTGGTTTCGCCATAGACATTGGCAGGTTGGTAGGGATCATCTTCTTCTAACGCACCGTTTTTGCTGGCATAGACCGCCGCCGTTGAGGAAAAGACCAGCCGCTTTACATCATGAGCCAGCATCGCTTCGAGCAAGTTCTGGCTATACACAACATTGCTGCGAAAATATAGGCTCGGATTCTCCATGCTCTCGCCCGCTTCGATCAGCGCGGCAAAGTGGGCAACCGCATCGAAGTGACCCATTTGAAACAAAGTATTGAGCGCCCCGCGATCCGAAATATCGCCTTGAATAAAAGTCGCACCTGCTGGCACAGCGGATCGATGCCCACGAAACAGATTATCAAAGACCGTGACCTGATGTCCGGCTCGCAAGAACAGTGTTGCTGTTGCCGACCCAATATAGCCTGCGCCGCCTGTGACGAGAATGTGCATATTAACTCCTGATCGAAAGTAGAGAATTGTGCCGTAGAAACATGCGTAGGAAACGAACACTAGACTGGAACTATAGCGAATTTTGGAGGATGTTACCTCAAGAGGGTTCATCCAAATAGGCAATCACGGTGGCGCGAGTTTCGGTGTACATCGTTTCTTCGACCACTGCTAATTTATCTGGCGGAACATTAGCCCATGTCAGGTGGTTCATCTGTGCTTCGTCGTCAATAAATGCGGTCAGTTCTGCTGCCGTCAGCGAGACGCGCTTGCCAAGAATCTCCGTCGTCAGGCTTTCTGCGCCGGGGGCTAACTGTGAGGCAACCGTATCGCGCCAGACAGTCAATGCTTCGTCACTCATAAAGGGTAGCCAATGGTTTGGTGTGGTCACCGCCAGTTTATCATAATCGCTGGGCAGCAACAATTGACGATCATGCCGATCCAGACTGGCAAGTAGAGCATGAAGTACCAAAAATTTGGTCGGCTGGGGTGCCCAGTCGCCGCCATTCACAAAGATCGGATAGAGCAAATCCGTAGACCACACCGCATCCACCGTTAGATGAGCCGTGTAGCCCGCTACAAACGCCGCTCTCGTATTATCGTGGAGCGCAGCCCGCTTGAGATCCGGGTGGTGGGATAACATCGCTTCTACAGGTGGCGGATTGATGGTCGGCCCATACTCGAAGAAGTGCGTACTGCCCCGATCCATTCCAGATGAGACACGCGCATCGGGCGCAATGCCGCCTAACAAGAACGCACCCCACTCGGCAGTGAGCAGGGTGCGTATATTCGACGGCAGTTCAGCATCACTGATCAGCCGTTGGGCGAGCGCTATGTGCATAAAAGGTGTTGGCATAATGAAGAGCCATTATAACGCACTTTACGCCGCCCTCACTCTGTCAAAATCTGGGGAGAGTATCTGAGCTACTGAATGTGAAACTATCTGGTCGTGTTTTCCTTTTCCGATCTCTCGGCAATCTTGCAATTCCGAACGTTGTAGAGATTAATCTGCATAACAGAAGTGTTCCGATTGGGAAATACAGGAGCGATCACACAGGAACTTAATAAAAAAACGATAGAATTATTTGATTAAGGTTTACGCTTCTTAGATTGCATCTAATTTAACCACAACACTGTAAGAAGGAGTCCTCATGAAGCGCCTTATAACTTTGTTTCTCGTCTTTTCATCGATCATGATTGTCTTCGCATCCTATCAACCGAGCCATGCTCAAAATAGCTCAACAGCTTGGGCAATTATCGAATTATGCAGTACGGTTGACTACACTACTGTAGTCAGTCAAGCTCTTAATCTTAACCCGGCGGAGGTTCGAAATGCCTTACTCAGCACCGGGAGCCTGTCCGATTTGGCTCAGCGTAAGAATGTGGACTTACGAAACGGGACATTAGCGGTGTTGAATGCCCATTTAAGTCTACTCAATCAGGCTGTACAAGACTCTGAAATGAGTGACCAAGATGCTCAACAGTTCAGATCAACCCTTCAGGCTATTTATACATCCGATCCGCGCAACATCGGCGCTTATAATGGGTCATCAAATCCTTCGCCAGAAATTTTACCTTATAGTTTTCAGGCGGTCAGAATATTGCCCGCAGCGGCAACCATCATGAACCTCAAATGTTTTGATATGGTTCAGCGCCTCATGAACGATAATCAATCAATCGTGGCACTCGTTACGGCGCAAGGCGGGTCAACTGGTAATCTAATTGATTCTATTCTTAAAACGTATGAAACCGCCCTTGATCAGGATGTTAAAGACGGCTTGCTGACGGTTTCACAGGCAAAAGGACTTCGTGTCCAACTGGTACAGCATATTTCTGTTTTCCTGAATCAAGTAGGTCCTGTCCTTGCAAATCAGGCCGCAACAATAACTATGGGAAACCTCAATTCGTCTAACTTGAATTATAGCAACCAGTTGTCTCTGCTCACGCTTTTCCCGACTATTCAGCTTCCTCCAGTACCTAGAGATATGCTAATACCGACGAAAAATCCAACGCCTCTCCCCAGTGCTACGCCGAAATCCTAAAATAAAAGTAACTATTCAGCCTAGCTGGATAGTTACCTTTCCATTCGCTATTTGACCTCGAAGGTACTTAGCACGATGGAACGATCCAGCACATCTTTGCCGCGCAATGTTGTCGGCAATCGCTCTCCAGTATCCTGACGATAGAAGCCAAACTGAATCTCATAAGTTCCCGGCGCAAGATTGGCGGGGATGTCTAGCTGCCAATGGTCGGCAACCTTCTCTCCCGGCGACCATGCCGACGTTGGGTACTGTCCGCCACGCGGCACGCTGTCCGATAATACCAGTGCCGTGTTCGGCCCAATCAGGTGGAAGAACTCGGCATAATTCCCATCAATGCGGCCTGTCACATCCCACAGCAGATCGACTTTGATCGATTTCCCCGGCGTGGGTATTTCGCTCCAAGTGTCAGTTTCCAGAGTAGCCAAGCCGGGGAACATAATTGTTGGCTGATTCAACACATCAAAATAGTGCATCTCTCCAGTCAAATCCCCGGCATGGGTAATCACTTGGGTAATCAGCGGTACATCGATTGGTTTGCCTTCGGGCGTGGTGGCTTTCCAATCAAAGGCCATAGTCAGATCGTCGAGCATTGCCAGCACAGCATTATACGATTGCCCCGGTTGCAATGGCCCATTGACCAGCACATTTACATCATCGCAGAAGATCGCACCCGGTTGCCAACTCGCGGTATTGTAGCGTCCCATGCCATGTGCCGAAGTGCGCTGCCCGACAATCTTCCCCTGACCGTCGAAGAACTTGAGCGAGAACGCACCCGGTCTCGTAGGAGTCTTTAGCACTTGCCAACACAGCGTCATAGTGTGGAAAGTACCCTCGCTGATAAACGGGGTAGTCTGTGTATAGCCCAAAAAGCGGATCGTTCCATCGAAATCAACGGGACTGCCTTGCAACTTAGGAAGCTGTGCAGGTGTCAAAGTCGGCGGCGGGGCAAAAGTCGCCATAATCGCCACCGGAGAGAGGATCAGGCTTGCCACCGCCACCAGCGAGATCGCGTACAGCCGCAAGATCTGGTCATAGCAGCGGGGCAAGCGAGCAGCCAACAGCGCCAATCCACCGGTTAAGCCTACGACAATCGCGATATGGGCCGGATAGAGCAACCGTCCTGTGATGGCGGGCGCGACGGAAAACAACCGGATCAACCATTGCAGCAGTGCGATACTTGTCACTAGCGTAATTGTGCCTAGTACAACCGCTTGCTGTGCCGCCAATCTCGCGATGCGCTGGCGAGAAGCAATGAATAATCCATAACCTAGCAGCGATAGCAGCGCTAAAGCAGTGAACAGCCCATAGATAATCGGACTCATCTGCAAGGCACTGACTTTGCCCCAATAGGAGAGATAAATCTCTGGCAGATAGGCGATCACTTCCCCGATGGCAGGCTGTGTGCTTTCGTATAGGTCGTGTGTCTTGACCCCTAGCGGGTCGCCATAGTTGATCGCGCCATACAGCAGCCAAGGGCCGAGAATGATCAGCATCGCCACGCCGACCAGCAACCCATTCGCGATTAGCCGAATGAAGGATAGGCGGCGATTACGCCAGTCGAACAGCAGCGCTAACCCGACTCCCGGCGCAACGGCTAGCGCATTGACTTTCGAGAGGCCGCACAAGCCAAGTAGCGCACCGAGTAACAGCAAGCGCTGCGGCGAAGCGCCCCGGCGCAGCAAGCGCAGCGCTTGCCATGTGGCTAACGTCGCAAAGGCCGTGCCGCTGATGTCGTTGGTGAGGATAGCGTTCATGTAGACCATCTGCGGCATCAGCGCGAATAAGGCTGTCGCGACGAGCGCCCATTCGGTGCGCCGGAAAATCTCGCGAGAAGCGCCATACGCGCCAATCACCGCCAACATGCCAAATATAACCGAGGGGAGACGCGCCGCAAGATCGCTTTGTACAATGTCTTTGCGGGCGATGGCCTGTTCTGCAACACCATGATAATACAGGTTGTGGTTGTCGTTACGCCGAATCGTTCCCGGTTGAATGCCGATGCGTGGGAATGACCAAGGATTCAAGGCTTGCCGCAGATCGGTACGCACATCACTGTCAGTGGCAGGCAAGTTGAGCAGATCGAGGAAACGTGCCGCAACCCAGTAAGTCAGCGGCGGCTGTCCGCTCTCTTGGCGGGTCGAATTGTAGTCACGGGTGGCGCGGTCTGGCAGGTGATTTTCGGTGCGGAGCAGCGTCACATAGTTGTAGTGCAGCGCTTCGTCTAGCCCCTCCATCACTGGATGGACAGCTTGATGCAGTAGCGCACCCGCCACAAATAGCCCCAACAGCAGCCAGAATCGAAGGGATCTCACCTTTTGCCCCCAACAAGAATGAGCCAAGTGTCAACGTTAGCAAGAGTGGCGGTGAGATTAGCCAAGCGAAGTTTGCCCTGTTCGTCAGATATTTCTTCCAGCAGATGTTTCTTCCAGCAGGCAAACAAGTATAGCGTGTGGCGGCATGGCACGCAGTATCAAGGCGAGGATTATGTCACCTGCGCCGAGTTAAACACTCGGCGCAGGTGTAACTGACCATAACTTTCACGTGATAAATTGTCAGATTGACAATTCGAGGGATTATTTCGAGCCTTGAGCGCTCACCATTGCTGAACCTTGTAGCGCAGTGTCTATTGCAGTGCGCTGCGCCCCTACCGACTCTTCGTAGATGAAGCGTTGACCGCGTAGTGCCGAGAAGATCGCCGCTAGCAGAGTGAGCAATGCCGAGAACAGGAAGACCGCCCGCAGGGCATCCATAAATGAGGCACTAATCGTGCTGGGGAAGAACGTTGTACTGAGCAGATTTTCGCGGGCTTGCGGCTGAAGTTGGTTCAATACTGGCTCAGGCAGCAGCGTTTGCATCGGATTGTAGCCGAGGAAAACGGCGAACAATGCTCCCGTAGGCGGTAGATCCGTGATCTTGGTGATGGCTGGTTCTGGCACGCCATTCTGCTCCAACCCTACCCGAATCGAGGTTGGCAAACTGAAACTGAGCGCCAGCACCATCACGGTAAAGTAGACGCTTAGGCTCAACGGGTTGCCCGCCATCTGGAATGTAGACCGCATCCCTGATCCCACGCCGCGATATTTCGGGGGCAGTGAGTTCATTACTGAGGTGGTGTTGGGCGCTGAGAATGCGCCAAACGACGCGCCAATGACAAACAACAGGATGGCAAACCAGATGTAATCGAAGTTTGCCGGGAACTGCCGCAAAATCAGGAAGGCAACTGACAGCACAAGGATTGAGACTGTCGTCACGGTACGCGGATTCAAGCGGCTGGATAGCCAACCACTCGTCACCCCAAAGATCATGTAGCCGATGAGCAGTGGTAACAAACATACCGCCGCCCAGAACGGTGTTTCCTCAAAGTGGTAGCCATGCAGCGGCAGCCAAATTCCCTGCAACCAGATAATGAAGATCAGTTGCAGACCGCCGTAAGCAATGGAGACGAGAAACTGTGCGATACATCCCACCGTAAACGGGCGAATGTTGAACAACGCCAGATTGAATAGTGGATCGGCGACCCGTTTTTCCACGAGGACAAACGCAATCACCAGCACTACTCCAGCGATGACCCCCAGAATGACGAGGGGATTGCCCCAGCCCGTATTTGAACCACCGTAAGGCAGTAAGCCGTAGGTCAAGGCAACCAGAATCAAGACCAAGCCACCGCCCAGACACAGATTGCCGAGCAAGTCCATACGGCTGGAAGGGCGTTTTGCCGATTGGTCACGCAAGGAGATATAGCCCCAGACAGTACCGATAATGCCAAATGGCACGCTAATCAGAAACACTAGCCGCCATGAGATCGCTGCTAGAAAGCCGCCCAACAGCAGCCCGACAAGGCTGCCGCCCAATGCCGCCACCATGTTGATACCGAGTGCCAAACCGCGCTGCCGAGGTGGAAACGCATCGGTCAAAATGGCGGTACTGTTGGCGATCAGACAAGCGGCTCCGACCCCCTGAACGAGTCGAAAAATAATCAGTTCAAAGACGGCAGTATCCCCAAGCTGTGGGGTGAGTTCAGGGACAAAATACAGCAGTACTGAGCCGATGCTGAAAACGAGAAAGCCAAGATTATAGATACGCACCCGCCCACGCACATCCGCCAAACGACCCAATGTCACTAGCAAAGTCGCCGTGACAACCTGATAACCCAGCAGCATCCACAGTAAATTGCCCGTTTCCGCAGGAGTCAGGGGATTAACATGTAGCCCCTTAAAAATATCGGGCAGCGAGATCAGAATGATACTGCTGTCCATCGCGCCCAACAATACGCCTAATGTGGTATTGGACAGGGCTGTCCACTTGTATTTCTCATTCACCGGTCGGGTGTGACGCGGTGTTGATTGAACATTCGCACTCATTGACCGATTTCCTCCTCTAGTTTCTCTACTGTTTTATCAGCTGTTTGCTTGCTCACGTTCATCGCGTGTGTAAGTGCTGTTAATCCCTTGTGCAGTGCGTCTCGGCTGTCGGCATCCATGACCAGCAAGGCACGCTCAAGTTGGCTACGCCGCAGACTGTCGATCTGGCGAACCAGATCCTTGCCGGAGTCGGTCAACTCCAGCATGAAACTACGCCGATCATTGGGATCGATAGCGCGGGTAATCAGGTGATCAGTTTCCAGCCGATCCAGCATTCCGGTTACAGTTGTCCGGCTGACCTTCAAAACATCTGCGACTTCGCCCGGTGTGCGAGCAAACCCACGTTCCAAGATCAATAACGCACGGATCGCCCCAACAGGCCATTTGACTTCGACCCATGAGTCGGGCCACCCAGCGTAGATCTGGCGCTGCAAGTGAATATCCAGATCAAGAATGCTCTGTATCATAGCGGTAAGATGATCATCCATTGTTGTAGATAGTCCGTAATTATAAACTATCGCTAATTCGCGATTATAATAATCGGTGAACCTTTTGTCAATGCTAATGGACTGGATAATTATTTGCAGCTTGTCGTGATCTGCGGTGATGTGGCGATCTTATGCTAAAATAGGCGCGGTGACTCTGGCTGATAGGCTGTTCGAGATGCCAAAGCCTACGGAGTTTTGCATTAACCCTCTCCCGCTTCACGCACCAGATCACCTTCTGTCCACGTATTGAACCGATATGACACAACCATCACAAGGGGCTACAAGTTGTGAGTGATTATCAAAAAGGCTTTGCCAAAACTCGCCAATCGTTTTTCGGGCGCATTTCACAGGCGCTCGGTAACACACAGGTCACTGAGGAAACTTGGGACGATCTCGAAGCAGTGCTTGTCCAAGCCGATGTCGGCATGGCAACGACCACGCTCGTTATTAAGTCACTGCGCGAGCGCTATCGTCGCGAAGGCATGACGCGCCCTGACCAAGTTCAGAAGGCACTCAAGGAAGAACTCCGCAAACTGCTCAAACCGCCTACCCCGCTCAATATCAGTGGGCGCGAACTCTCGGTGATCTTGATCGTGGGGGTGAATGGTTCCGGCAAAACCACGACCATCGGCAAACTCGCCTCTCGGTTGAACAACAACAACCGCAAGGTGATGATCGCAGCGGGCGATACCTTCCGGGCAGCGGCGATTGACCAGTTGCAAGTTTGGGGTCAGCGCATCGGTGTACCTGTTATTGCAGGCCAGCCGAATGGCGATCCGGGTGCCGTCGTGTTCGATGCGGTCAAGGCCGCCAAGACTCGTGGTAATGATATTCTCATTGTTGATACGGCGGGACGCTTGCAAACCAAGTTCAACCTTATGGAAGAACTCCGCAAAATCAAAGGGGTGATGAGCAAAGTGGTTCCCGATGCGCCCCACGAAACCTTGATCGTGTTGGATGGCACTACCGGACAAAATGCGCTCTCGCAGGCCAAAGGCTTCAACGAAACAGTGCAGCTTACGGGCGTGATCGTCACTAAGTTAGACGGTACGGCAAAGGGCGGGATGCTGTTCGCCATTCAGCAGGAGCTTGGCCTGCCGATCCACTATGTTGGCTTGGGCGAAGCTATCAACGATCTGGTGTTCTTCAACCCCGATTCGTTCGTGGACAGCCTGTTCGAGGAATAGACTAATCGGTGTCGGCTCGGTATAATAGACAGATCATACGGGCGCATTTCAGGTTCAATTCTCTGAAGTGATCGCCTATCCTTTATGGTCTCAATCTATAAACGAGGTGTCACATGGAAGATATGATCAGCCAATTGAACGAAATGAAAAACACAATCGAACACCTTACGGAGCGTCTTTGACGTAGCCGCTAAAGAACAAGAAGTAACCCGACTCGAAGAACAATCTAGTGTAGCGAACTTTTGGGACGATCCGCGTGCTGCCCAACAAACCATGCAGCGCTTGAGCCGCCTCAAAGATGAGATTTCGCGCTGGCGTGATGTCGAGTCGCGCATCAATGACGCGCTGGAATTGGCGGAACTCAACGACGAAAGTTTAGCCGACGATCTGACCACTGAGGTCGAGTCGCTAAAGGTTATCGTCGATAAGATGAACTTCCAAGCGTTAATGAGTGGCAAGTATGACAACGAAAACGCTATCTTCTCGATCCACGCCGGAGCAGGCGGCACCGAGTCGCAGGACTGGGTAGCGATGCTGCTGCGAATGTTTCTGCGTTGGGCGGAACAGCACGGCATGAAAGCCGAGATCATGGATCAGACCGAGGGCGAAGAAGCGGGTATCAAGAGTGTGATGCTGTCGATCAAAGGTGACTACGCTTACGGCTACCTGCAATCGGAGCGCGGCGTGCATCGCTTGGTTCGCATCAGCCCCTTCGATGCGTCGAAGCGCCGTCATACCTCGTTTGCGCTCGTCGAAGTTGTTCCCGACGTGCAAGACAACATCGACATCGTGATCGAAGAAAAAGACTTGGAAATCGACACCTATCGATCCAGCGGCGCGGGTGGACAAAACGTCCAGAAAAACGAAACGGCGATCCGCATTGTCCACAAACCGAGTGGATTAGTCGTGACCTGCCAGAACGAACGCAGCCAAGCCCAGAACCGCGAACGGGCGTTGCAAGTGCTCAAGGCGCGTCTGCTCGATCTCGAACTTCGCAAGAAGGAAGAAGAACTCGCGCAGCTTAAAGGCGATCATGTGAATGTAAACTTCGGTAGCCAGATCCGTTCTTACGTGCTACATCCGTACCAGATGGTCAAGGATCATCGCACCGAGTACGAAACAGGCAACACGGGCGCAGTCCTCGACGGTTGGCTAGACGAGTTTATGGAAGCCTACTTGAAATCGAAGGTTGGGCAAAGCGCAGCGTAAACGGTTAAAGGTTCGCAGTGGTTGAATCATGGAGCAGATGAGTCGTTCAAAAGCCAAATGATCTAACCACCCTCAATATTCGTCATTTTTCCTTTCTCGCAGGAGCATCTTATGGAACCTGTTGGTATCGCCATCATCGGAGGCTCCGGCCTGTACCACATGCCCGAATTTACCGATGTCGTTGAACAGCACATTGATACGCCGTTTGGCCCACCCAGTGACGCAGTAGTCATCGGCAATTTGCGTGGACAGCGAGTAGCGTTTCTCTCCCGTCATCGTCGTGGGCATGTCCTCACCCCCAGCGAAGTTCCCTATCGCGCCAACATTTACGCGCTCAAAACGCTGGGCGTAACTCATGTGATTTCGGTCAGCGCGTGCGGATCGCTGCGTGAAGCGCTTGCGCCGGGGCATATCGTTGTTCCAGACCAGCTTGTAGACATGACCAAAGCTGAACGCGGACGCAGCTTTTTCGGCGGCGGGATCGTGGCGCATGTTGGGGTTGCTGATCCGTTCTGCCCGACAATGGCACAGATCGCGGCTGAGGCCAGCGCTGCCATTGGGGCGACAGTCCATCAAGGCGGGACGCTGATCACGGTAGAAGGGCCACGCTTCAGCACCAAAGGTGAGAGCCAGATCTGGCAGCGCTTGGGCTGTGACATTATCGGCATGACGACTTCGCCGGAAGCATTTCTGGCGCGTGAGGCGGAGATGCACTATACCGTGATCACTCATGTCACCGATTACGATGTGTGGCACGATGAACCTGTGACTGCTGATGCCGTGTTCCAGCAATTTAGCAAGAACATCACACTGGCCCAGCACAGCATCGCTGAGACGGTTCAGCGCATTGCAGCAACCACCTTTACCTGTAGCTGCGACTCGGCCTTGGCGACGGCTTTTTCGACCAACCGCGATCATGTTTCGGCGGAAGTGCGGCAACGTTTGGAGCCAATTATCGGGAAATATTTTGCTGAGAATTAAGGCGCATTGACGGAAACAATCAGCGGTCTGACCGCCACTCTAATCCCGGATCAACGGCAAGCAGCGGCCTCTGTCGGCTTTCGCGAACGGCTACTGCTGTTCATCGCCGGCTTGTTCCTGCTAATTAGCTACAGCGGTTTGATCATGGCTCAAAACCGCAACATGATGAATTACTGGCCTGTGGCGGTCTGGGCGATCTGTGCAGTGGCGGGGCATATCATTCTGCGGCGCACCTTGCCCCGCCGCGATCCGTTCCTGTTTCCGGTAATGATGCTTCTCGCGGGATGGGGGCTGGCACTGATTGATCGCCTTGCGCCGCCATTTGCGATACGCCAAACAGCATGGCTCGTGATCTCCGTCGCGGCACTGTTGGTGATAGCCACTTCGCCGGGAAATTTACGCTGGCTCAGTCGCTACCGCTATCTGTGGCTGACTGGCGGGTTGGTGCTGTTGACTCTCACCATTATCCTCGGCACAAATCCATCGGGCGGTGGGCCGCGTCTATGGCTGAGTATCCTTGGACTCTACTTCCAACCCTCGGAACTGCTCAAGGTACTGTTGGTTGTCTTTCTGGCAAGCTACCTTGCCGATAACCGCGTATTGCTGAAACTGGACAAACCACGCTTTGGGCCGTTGCACTTGCCCCCCATGCGCTTTCTCTCGCCGCTGCTGCTAATGTGGGGCGTGTGTATTGTCGTGTTGGTGTGGCAGCAAGATCTAGGAACCGCAACATTGTTCTTTCTAGTCTTTCTGGCGATGCTCTACGTTGCCAGTGGTCAGATCGGTTATGTGCTAGCGGGCGCGCTGATGCTCATCTTGGCGGGGGCGCTAGCCTATCAATTTTTTGGGGTCGTTCGATTGCGGTTCAATGTCTGGATCGATCCTTGGCCTCAGTCGGGTAACCAATCCTTCCAGATTGTGCAAAGCCTGTTGGCTTTTTCGGCGGGTGGCGTGTTCGGACAGGGTATCGCGCAGGGATCGCCAACCTATATTCCAGTCGTCCACTCCGATTTCATCTTTGCCGCCATTGCCGAAGAATGGGGGCTAATCGGTACGTTGGTCGTGACGGCGTGTCTAGCATTACTCATCTTGCGTGGGATGCGGCTGGCAGCGCGAACTCAGTCCCGGCCTTTTCGATCCTTTTTGGCGGCGGGCATCAGTATTACGTTGGCGATCCAATCCCTGTTAATCATGATGGGTGTACTCAAGATTATCCCATTGACAGGCATTACCCTGCCATTTCTGAGCTATGGTGGCAGTTCGCTACTAACCTATTTTCTGATGGTTGGACTGCTGATTGTCCTGAGTGGTGAAGCATGATCCATAATCTAAACCGCGTTACATTAGTCATCCTGTTCAGCTTTGCGGCGGTTATGCTCAGTCTGGTGTATTGGAGTGTATTAGGCTCGGACAGTATGCTAGCTCGTGACGATAATCCTCGGTTGGTCGAGACTGAACGAGCGTTGGTGCGCGGCGGCATCTACGATCGATCCGGGCAAATTCTAGCGGTGTCAACTAATGTTGGGTTGTCACCGTCCGGTAAAATGTTGGTCAGGCGTACCTATCAATCGGCGGATGTGTCCAGTGTGGTGGGCTACTACAGTCTTGTGCATGGGGTCGGCGGCACAGAAGCCGCCTTTGACACCCAACTACGCGGTAACGATCTGCGCGACTCAGCGCAGATCGCCGTTGACAGCTTGCTACATCATCCGCAAGTTGGGAGCGACGTGCGTTTGACGGTTGATGCGACACTACAAAGTATTGTGAGCGGGACGCTTAAAGGGCGACAAGGGGCGGTCATTGCCATTGAAGTGCCATCGGGCGCAATTCTAGCCATGGTCAGTGCGCCGAGTTTTGACCCGAATACGTTGGATCGGAACTTCGATGCACTTCAAGCTGATCCCGCTGCACCACTGCTAAACCGCGTGACACAGGGACTTTATCAACCTGGCGGAGCACTGGAAACACCGATCCTCGCCGCGATGCTTGCCGACAAAGCCCAGATGACAGACCCAACCGCCGGTACGATGAACCCAGTACAGGTTGACGGACGCGAATTGAATTGTGCTTCACAAGGGCTTGCTTTCAGTCTAGAGGATGCCTATGCGTTAGCCTGTCCTGCCTTGTTTGCCGAGGCCTTAGCTAGCCATCCCGGCCCCGCCGCTGTCCAGAAAATGATTGATGCGTTTGGACTACTGCAAGCACCCGCACTGGCAAACTTCGGAACGGTTTCCGGTCAATCGATCAGACCGTTAACTGAACTGACCGACCCCGAACTCCTGCGGGCGGAAGGGGCAGGGCAGGGCGAGCTAACGGTTTCGCCGTTTCAGATGGTCTTGGTCGCGGCGACTATTGCCAATCACGGCACCGCCATTGAGCCACATCTTGCCGACGCGGTCCGCCTCCCACGTGTAGCAGAGTGGCAACCGCTGCCACAGGAACAGCAGCAGCGCGCCGTTGTGACTCAGGACATCGCCGATACGATAGGCAGTACCATGCGAAACACAGTGGTCTTCGGTGCAGCCAATGCTGCCGAACGCTTGCCGCTGCTCATTCATGGTCATGCCAGCATCGCCTTCACGGGGCCTCATCAGCAGCAAGCCGCGTGGTTTATCGGCTATGTGACCTTGGACGATGGGCGTTCTATCGCCGTTGCTGTCGTCGTCGAGAACGCCGACGCGCCCGTTGCGGCGAACATCGGTGGTACGACTCTGGCAGCCGCCGCCAAGCTACCACAGTAGCGCGTTATATCTGCGGCAAAGATTCCCTTCCAGACAATCAATAAAATCTGATTTAGGGTGGTGACTACACTGAAAATGATCGCTATCGTCGGTTGTCTGACCGCCCCTAGACATCCAAACGTTAAAATTTTGCGGTAAGGGAGATAGCCTAAATTAGATCTATTAATTTAGAATGCAATCCAATTGAGTCTTATAATAAATTATTTATGGTCTATCGATCAGAAGTGATGTAAAAAGATCTATTTTACAGTCCCCAAGGGAGGTAAAGAAATTGGCGATTCATCATCCAGCTCAGGAAATCCAGCAGCAAATGCACGAGACCAAACCTCCAACGCAAGGCGCTTTTCCAATGGCACGCTGGTCATCTCTGCTTTCAGGCCTTGTTCTGGGCGCAAAAGCCTTACGCGAGGGCGGTATTTCAGGGGCTATCTTGGGATTTTTTAGCCAGATGCTCCTCAATCGAGGAACTCACAAAGTTGAGCTTGATCGTGTGCCGTCACCATCTCGCAATCCTTGGTGGAAGCGCTTCACTAGGCAGCAAGCAACCATTGCCAAAAATCAACCGCTCGTCAAAGACCAACAGCCACCACAAAATGTCACGCGAATAGACTAGTGTCAACCTATACTATTGCGAACTACAAACTTTGCAATGAAAACTGCCTATCGCAGTGACTTTATTCGCCCGAAGTCAGCGACGAGCTTTCCTGCTTCCAGATAGTCAATAATATCTGATTAAGCACCGCCACTGCTGCAAAAATGATTGCCAGTGTGCTTTGTCCTGCAAGGGCTAATCCTAACGCTGCTACCCCAAAGATGATAGATTTCACCAATAGATAAGCCCATCCGGTGAGTCGCTTCTTTGCTAGGGGAGCCATGAACTGACTCCAGATCACTATCGCGATCAGCGGAGCGCCAATGCCCAATACAATTTTGAAGGGTAGATTACCGCCTGTTTGAAATCCCCAGTAGGCCAGTGCCGCCAACATACAGAGTTCCAGCAGAAAAGCCACCGCTAGATTGATTGATTTTAATATCATGACAATGCTTCTCATCACCTTTAGGCGCTTGTTTTTCGTTATTCTCTAATGCGGCAAGCTCAAATATAGTGTCACCAGACTCGCAGGTCATGACATAATAATCCGCGTTGGCGGATGAATTCAGGCTGAAAAAGTTATCTCTACTTATGTGGCTTCTCGGCGATGATCATGTTGGCGAAGGCAGTAGACCACGGCAGTACTCGTCGCGTTAGTGTGGCTGCGAACTCCGCTAGCGGACTCGTGTCATAGTAGCCGTCTGCCCGTCGAAAAAAGCGGTGTAACCCGTAGAATGTGTAGCTGTGTCCGACAGGTTTAACCAGCGTAATATCGAAGCCGACCTGCTGCACAATCGCGGTAAGTTCCTGATGCGAGTAGGTGCGCTCATAGTATTCGGCACGCGGCCCAAGCCGATTCTGCCGTGATGGGAAAAGCCGATTAACCAACTTGTACAGATCTTCGACGATCTGCGGGTGCGGAACAGTCAACACTAGCTTTCCGCCGGGGCGCAAGACCCGGTAGGCTTCCGCCAATGCCAGAGTCGGTCCATGCTCAAAGTGCTCGACGACACCAAAAGAGAGATAGCCGCCAAAAGTATCAGTCGGATACGGCAGGTGGTGAACATCCCCCATGTGCAAGGGCAGTGTCGGGAATCGAATGAGGGTTGGCTTTAAGGCTTCCGGCGCATAGTCCAACCCAACGGTGTTATACCCTTGCTGGCGCAAATAATAGACAACCTGTCCAGGACCGCAGCCCGCTTCCAAAGTCGGGATCGATTTGTCCAGATAGGGCAGATAGGTATTGAGCACTTCTTGGTAACGCTTATAGCCAAGTGCCGTCAATTCACGGTCAAATTCTGTCCCACTCCAAATATCACGCCATGCCTGACGTGTTTGTTGGTAAGTTGGGGTTGAGAGAGTCATGCGGTGTCCTATTCTTATCGCCAGCCGTAAAGGTAGCCGAACGGCGATCTACCGTTCCATCTAAACATGGTGCTAAACCCGGCGGTACGCAGTACGTTTTGAAGTCCATTGTGGTCGAGTGACGACACGTTGTCATGGAACTCCATCGCGATCTTGCCGATCCGCCGCAGATATTCTAGCGGAGTTGAAGTCAGGATCGCGCCTTCGGAGCCTTCGCAATCCAATTTCAGGAAGTCGATCTGCGTTAGCTTGTTATCGTCCATAATGGCTGGCAGCGTCGTCGTCGGCACTTCAATGTATTTTTCAAGCTTGCCGTTTATGTTGTGATCGAACAAGAGGTTACCCGCTACCGAGTCGCTCATATACAGTTTGACCATACCGATACTATCCGAAACCGCGGTGCAGAATGCGGTGATATGCTCAAAATGATTGGCGGCGGCGTTACGTTGCAAGAACTCATAGTTGCTAGGCAGCGGTTCAAACGAGTAGACGTGATTCTTAGTGCGGCTAGCGGCATACAAACTGAATACGCCGACATTTGCGCCAATATCGACCACCACATCATTCGCACCGATGGACAGTTCTTTCGGTGTATATACATTCTCGAAAAAGATTTCGCGCACAAGCGGCAAAGGGTTCTGCGACGATCTTATGTGCGGCCCGTTCTTGAGCAGTACCGTCGTTGGCGGCTTCTGCTGGACAATTGAACTCGCGATCTCGCGCCAATTGCTACATGCCGTTACGGCAAGCAAAATATCTCGTGTTTGATCGATGAACATGCTGTCCCCTGATGAACATGCTAAAGCTGACCCTAATCTTACCGCTTCAACACCGAACCGCACACTTGCCTCAAAATCCGCGTGTGCGCCGATCTTGATTGCAGCATTGAATATACAGATCAAAACGCTTGATTAGGATGCTTCTGGTACATCTTTGGCAAGCTGTGCCATCCCTGCGCGTAGCACCTCGATAATGCGGTCTACATCATAAACACAGCCCGCCCATGCACCACCGCTGGCTTCTTGTAGAGCAGCCCACAAGCGCGTATCATCTGGTAACATCGGATGTGGACGCAGGTCTGGGTGGCTTTCGCGCTGTGCAAGCGCTAGTGCGGCCTCTTGCGGGCTTAATAGCCCGTCAGCCGTTCCAATAAAGTTGATATGTCCTGTCAGATTGCCGCGGTCGATTTCAATTTCGATGATGTCACCGTCGCGAATTTTTCCGATTGGCCCCCCTGACAGCGCTTCAGGGCCAACATGCCCAACACAGGCTCCTGTTGACACCCCAGAAAATCGCCCATCGGTAATCACTGGGATGGTTTTGCCCAAGGGGACGTACTTGAGCGCCGACGTTATTTGATAAATTTCTTCCATCCCGGTACCAGCGGGGCCAATGCCCATCAATACGATAATATCGCCTGATTGCAGCGGCTTATCGGTACGTCCTTTTATGGTGCGAATCGCTTCTGGTTCTGAGGTAAACACCCGCGCCGACCCACGATGGCGGTACACATCATCGGCATCAATCAGTGATGGATCAATGGCGGTTGCTTTGATAATGGAGCCGTTGGGGGCAATGTTTCCAGAAGGGAATACAAGCGTACTGCCTAACCCCTCACGGCGCGCTGTAGTGGCATCCATAATCACGTAATTTGGATCAACATGGCTGGCTTCGGCGAGCCGTGCGCGTACCACTTGACGACGCTCACTGTGTTCCCACCAATCGAGATTCTCAGCCAATGTTTGACCTGTGGCGGTCATCACATCGAGATTGAGCAATCCCATATTCCGCAGGTGCAGCATCACTTCGGGTACACCGCCTGCCATAAAAACCTCTACTGTGGGGTGGTTACGCGGGCCGTTCGGCAGGGCATCAACGAGGCGTGGCGTACTGCGATTTATGCGCTGCCAATCTTCCACGCTTGGGGGCTTTAACCCCGCCGCTTGTGCAATAGCCGGAATATGTAGCAGGAGGTTTGTTGATCCCCCAAAGGCTGCATGGAGAAGCATCGCATTTTCCAAGGACGCTTGCGTCAGAATTGCAGACAATGGAATTTTGAGTTGGCTTAGCCGTAAGAGCGCTAGCGCCGAGCGTCGAGCCATATCCAGCCAGATTGGTTCCCCTGACGGGCTTAAGGCACTGTGCGGTAAAGACAGCCCCAACGCCTCTCCGACCACTTGAGAGGTGGCAGCAGTCCCCAAAAACTGGCAACCGCCGCCCGGCGACCCACACGCACGGCACCCCATCGTTGCTGCGTACTCAAGGCTAATCATATTCTGAGCGAAACGCGCTCCGATAGTCTGAACGGTGCCTGCATCTTCGCTATCGAGGCTCGGCAATGTCACGCCACCGGGTACCAACACACCGGGAAGATCACGACTGCCCGCCAAGGCCAGCATCATCGCTGGCAGCCCTTTATCGCAGGTTGCGATGCCAAGAATACCATCGCGAGTCGGCAAGGAGCGTACCAAACGACGCATCACAATCGCGGCATCGTTGCGATAGGGCAAGCTATCAAACATGCCGGGGGTTCCTTGTGTCCGCCCATCGCAAGGGTCTGTGCAATAGGCGGCGAAAGGGATCGCACCCTGTTCACGGAATAGATTTGCGGCCTCGCGTACTAGCAGATTGATTTCCCAATGCCCCGTATGGTAGCCAAGCGCAATAGGACTGCCATCTTCGGCTCGCAGTCCGCCGTGAGTGCTTAAGATTAAGTACTGACTACGCCCAAGTTCATCCGCACGCCAACCCATCCCAACGTTTTGTGTTAGGCCAAACAGATTGCCGCTAGGTTCGTTAAGCAGATCATCGGCGCTGAGGGGCAGTTGACCCTGTGGGCCATTGCCATAAAGGCGGGTGTCCTGCGCCTTATCCGAGGCAGTGCCTAAAATGTCTTCAATAGTCGGCAGTTTTGACGGTTTCATAGTTTGCTCCGAAAGTTTACTTGCAAAAACCCAGATATAGCCGAGGAAGCCACCTATTCCTACTCAGAGTAACAGATATCATTACCGATTTTTAATCTTCTGTGATATAGAGTACGGCATAATAGTGGATTAGCCCACACAGCTTATCGGCATAGCAGAGTTTAGCCATATTGTTGGCTCATGTCTTTTGCACGGCTCATTTTTATGATATTGTATGACAATTGTAGTGTCAAGCACAGCTATCTGGTGCCGCAAGGAATCGGGGATATAGCGGAATGCAGGAAAAGAGCAAAGGTAGAAAATATTAGGGATGCCCAAAACGAGGTCAAGATGCCATTGATGCAGCTAATTCCCTGACCTCGTAGTTGATACTTTAAATAAGTTTCGAAGCATTTATCAGGATTGGCAATCCACTTTTGGATTGGCAATTCGCTTTTGTTGGTTAGTACCCCAATTGCCGACTTGAACCTGAAACAACTATCCGCGAAAATTAGGCGCGTCCCCACTTCTTATAAGCCGCATCAAAAGACATACCCGCTGCCATGTCTTCACGCATTCCTTGTTCTTCGGCTTCCATCGCTTCCACTTTGACCAAAGCTTCCATCGCGATTGCCTGTGGAATGACGATCACACCGTCCGCTTCTGCAACGATCCAATCTCCAGACTGCACCCGTACTCGGCTCGTGATCGTACCCGGCATACCGATGTTTACGTTTATCGCATCGATCCGCCAACGCTGCGATGACTCTATGGGCGATGTGCCACGCGCACACGCTGTATAGTTAGGAATCACTTCCAAGCCCAACCAATCGCGGATATAAGTATCGACAACGATGCCACGCGCCCCGCCCTGCTGCAACGCCCAGCTTGTCATTTCCCCAAATTTCCCGGCGTGCATTTCGCCCCCAGATTCAATCACCACCACGCAGCCCGGATAGAGCATCTGGCGCAGTTGTTCAAAAAAGTTACCGCCCCATTCGCTACCTTCCTCGCCACGCGGGACTGGGTAAGCACTGCCATGCACCGTGATGACTTGACCAGCGAGATGTCGATGCGGAAACAGCGGCCTGATACCCAGATCGAGGCATTGGTTGGGGTAGCCCATTCGGTCTAATGTATCGTAGATATTGGCGGAACGGATTTTGTCCCAGCGGGCTTGCAACTCAACAACAGACTGTACTAGTTCAGACATTTAATTTTCCTCTGGACAAGGTTAGTTGAAATAGGTGTCATTTTTCCACAGCAATGATTTTGCTACTTCATCGTTCAGTTCGACACCAATACCGGGACGCTCTGCAACAGTCATAAAACCATTTTCAACAAAAGGTTGATCCCCGATACAGAGATCATTCCACCAAGGGATGTTTAGCGCGTGCAGTTCCAATACCAAGAAATTAGGGACACAAGCCATGACATGGCAAGATGCCATCATCCCCAAAGGTGATGAAACGTTATGCGGCGCAATGGGGATATAGTGGGCATCGGCAATATCGGCAATCCGTTTTCCCTCGGCAATACCGCCCGCTTTTGCCAGATCGGGCATAATAATGTCTACTGCTTTACGCCTAAACAGTTCCAAGAATTCAAAGCGCGTATACTGATTCTCGCCGGAGCAGATGACCGTACTGCTTGTCGCCCGTACTTGAGCCAGTGCATCGATATTCTCGGCGGGTACGGGTTCTTCCAACCACAGCAAGCGTACAGGTTCAACGGCTTTTGCCAGCGTGATCGCTGATGGTAAATCGAATTGACCATGACAGTCAATCGCGAGATCAATTTCATAGCCAATCGCTTCCCGAATCCCAGCGATTAGGTCAATAACGTGGGTCATCTCTTTGGCACCAAGCGTCCAGTTATAGGGATCGAGTTTGCCACGCCCCGTGCCATCTACGTCAAACTTTACCGCGCTAAACCCTTGCTCAATAACTTCGAGCGCTTTCTCGCCATAGGCTTTGGCATCATCGGTTTCGCCAGCGTGGCAATCCGCATAGAGGCGTATTTTGTCGCGAAATTTTCCGCCAAGCAGTTTATAGACAGGTACGCCTAATGCCTTGCCCACAATATCATACAGGGCATTTTCGATCCCGGTTATCGCAAAGATAAAGGGGGCATTGGTCGAACCCCCATAACGGCCTGATCGTCGCAATTTCTCGTAGATCATATTGATATTGAATGGATCTTCTCCGATCAATAAATGCTTGATCGCTAGAATCATTTCTTTGGTAGCAAACCCCGAAAACCCCGGGCCACCGGAATTACATTCGCCCGTTCCAACGATGCCTTCGTCCGTATAAACTCGTACAAAAGTCCAGACGCTACCACCACTGTGTGGTTCCTGCCGCCCAATGACGCAGGCTTGAACATCCCTTATTTTCACTTTCGTTCCTTTTGGTAGATGTGATACGAAACTAAATATGGCTTAACCTTTGATGCTCCCTGCAGTTAGTCCCTGCACGAGAAAACGCTGTGCATAAATGTAGACAATGACAACAGGAATTGCCATCAGCAGCGAAGCAGACATAAGCTGCCCCCACGGGTAAATATCGCCAAAGACTAAAAGCTGCAAGCCTACTGGCAGGGTTTTGAGGTTCTCACTGGTGATAAATACAAACGCGAATAGAAACTCGTTCCAAGCATTGGTAAAGGCAAACAGTGTGACTGAAAACAGCGCTGGTAACGCCAATGGTAAAGTGATTTGCCAGAAGACGCTTAGGCGGGTCGCGCCATCGATCATCGCGGCCTCTTCAATTTCAACAGGGATCGAGCGGAAATAGCCAAGCATCACCCAAGTCGCAAACGGCATCAGGAATGTTGGATAGGTCACGATCAGCGCAAAATAGGTATTGATAATATGCAGGTCAGTTAGAATACGATAGAGCGGAATAAATATCAGCGAAGCGGGCAGCAAATAGGTAATCAACAAGAATGTTGTTAGCATCCTAGAACCCGTGAATTTCAACCGTGCTAGCGCATAAGCGGCTAGAGCCGCGACCGCAACTGAGACAAAGGTACTGGTCGATGCCACAATTAGTGTGTTCCGAAACCAAATCAGGAACGGCGTATCGAAAAGTAGCGTTCGATGCTGCTCCAGTGTCCATGGGTCAGGCCAATAAATAGAGGTGAATTGCTGAATTTGAAGATCGGTTTTGAACGACGTGATGATGATCCAATAAAATGGGAAGAGGACAAAAATAAGTATGGGGAGCAGCATCAGCAAGCGAATCCCCACCATCCCCTGCTCCTGCTGCGCCCGCTTTAAGCGTGGTTGGCCTGCCTTATTGGAGAGAACCAACGTGTTTAACGCACGCCCCAGCCGCCACGATAACCACTCGAAAGGCCAGAACACAAGATCAAGTAGCAGCGCAAGTCCTCGGCCTACCAGCCCCATTGCCCAATCTACGGATGATTGCTTATCCTTGCTGCGTACCGCATCATCAGGCTGCATAACCCGCGCCAAAACAAAAATAATCACCGCCATAATCGGAGCCATACTGAACGCAGTCGCAATTCCCGGCCCGAACCGTAGACCGACAATCGCTTTTTCGTAGGCTAGAATGGAAAACAGCCGCGTTGCTCCGCCCGGCCCACCGCCAGTCATCAGGTAGATCAACCCGAATGTGTTAAAGGTTGAAATAAACGAAAGCAGCACAGTTACAATAATCACATAGCGTAGTCCGGGCAAGGTGATGTATCGGAAACGATGGATGACATCCGCACCGTCCACTTCAGCCGCTTCATATTGTTCACGGTCTATGGCTTTAAGCCCTGCTAGCAGCAGCAAGGTGTAAAAAGGAATGCCTTTCCACACGTTCACGACAATGACACTTGCCATCGCTAACCCCGGTTCGGCAAGCCACGCCACCGGGCGATCAATCAAGTGGAGTTGAAGCAAAATCGGGTTTAGGCCGCCGAAGATGGGATCATAAATACTGCGCCATGTTAACGCCGTCACGACTTCTGGCACGATCCAAGGTAGCAGCATCAGCCCAGACAAAATGTTGCGGAACGGCATATTCCCGTTAAGTAGCAGCGCAATCGTCATCCCTATGATGAATTTGACAATTAGTGACGCAACTGTGAAAACAAGCGTATTTTTAATCGAGCTTAGAAAATCACTGTCTTGGAGTAAGCGGACGTAATTGTCTAGTCCTACATATTGATCCGTTCGGGTCACAAAAGAGCGCGTGGTGAGGCTAAGTAAGATTGCATTGATGAAAGGCCACAGAATCAACCCCACCATAATGATGATGATAGGCAGGATGAATGGTAAGGCGATCTTCCAATCGCGGCCTAATATATGATTGAGCCGCCTTGCCCGACGGTTAACCGATTGGCCTACCAAAGGGGCGGCTACATTCAGTTCAGCGCGTTTATCCATTAACTTGTATCTTTCAACAAAAAAATACTGAATATTTTGGGGAGCGATCAAAACGGAGAAAGCGACTGTCGTCGCTCTCTCCCTCGATCTACAGTTCTCAATACTTAGCTTTGCTTGACTCCACCCTCTTCAAAAATCTGTACAATTTTCTTGTGGGCATCGGCAACTGCATCTTGGACGCTCATCCCATTGCCGGTGATATTTGACATCATCTGGCTGGTAATGGCGGCTGCGGTTATCGCATCGATCAGTGCGCTGGGCTGGGCTGGGTGCGAAGATCCCAAATAGAGTTCTGGGTTAAACATAATTTCTTGAAGGATGACAAAATTGGGATCAGCCGACAGCAATTTGTCGTTCCACAGGCTCTTGTAAGCTGGCAAGAATAGACCGCCGCCCAACTCCGCCATTGGCACAAAATTGGCAGGATCTAGCAAGTTTAAGATCAGATCCTTGGCGACATCGATGTTCTTAGAACCCTTAAAGATCGTCAACCAACCGCTGCTGCCTGCCTCCAACAGTCGCCCATCCAGTGTCTTGGGGCCATGCAATAAGGCTGTATTACCGAAAATGGGATTCTTGTCGGCTTTGGCTTTTGCGTAGATGCTCGGTTGATTCAAAGTCAGGGCAACTGTCCCTGCTAGATACGCCTCGTTATTGTTGGAATCTCCCCAGCTTTCAATGCCGGGTGGCAGCATGGGTTTATATTTGCTGCTGGTATAGGTTTCCTTCAACCATTCAACGGCCGCGATTGTCTCTGGCGAGTTGAATGTCACCTTTGTCCCAGATTTATCCGTGAAACTGCCGCCAAAAGACTGAATGACTGCCAAAATTAAGCCGTGACCGTCGCCACTTTTGTTGATGGTCAGACCCCATCCCCACATTTTCTTATCGGGATTAGAAACAGCGAGGGCGGCCTCGCGTCGCTTATCCCATGTATCGAGAGTTTTCAGGTCAATCTTTGCGGCATCAAACACGTCTTTGCGGGCAAACCAGCAGGGCGACACACTCATAAACGGTACAGCCCACCACTTGCCGTCAAGCTTGGCATTGTTCTCAGCAGTTACGGGAACGACGTTGCCGTACAAACTAATGGCTTTTGCCACCACATCGGACACATCTTCCACGATGTCAAGCGAGTGCATTTGTGGGATACTCAGAACGTGATACCCCAAGTCTGGCGCATTGCCGGCTTGTACCGCAGCCAGCATTTTCGCGGTGAAGTCACCGAACAATTCTGGGTTTGCCGTCGAAATATCAAGCGTAATATTATGCGCCGCGGCATATTTGGTAACATCTTCGCGGAATAGAGTCTGAACTTCTGCAAAATATT
Organism: Chloroflexota bacterium; assembly: GCA_040007395.1. Taxonomy (GTDB): domain Bacteria; phylum Chloroflexota; class Anaerolineae; order Aggregatilineales; family UBA2796; genus DATGFK01. The sequence goes on along the minus strand of JBDTVG010000078.1, from coordinate 9,040 downwards.
CAGTCTTATGAATGACGGTAAGCCGACCAGCAGCACCTTGTGGTAAGGGCAGTGGTGTAGGTGTCGGCGTAGTATCGGCGAGGATACTATGAGTACCGAGTCCCGATGCGACTAAGCCAAGCCCTGTGCCAGCGGTTGCCAGCAGAAATTTTCTACGGCTTATATTTTTCTTGGTCATGCGTTTTATCTCCTTGGTAAAAACTGACTAAAATTAAGTGGTTAGGAATTGTTATCTCCGCTGGTGAAGCTCCCTTCTATTCTATTTTCCAGCCACTGTTGGGCTTACTCAATAGGTAATGCGCGATTCTGCCTAGAACTTTGATGGCAAAGTAACTTTAGCAGATTAATCGTGGTTCATTATTTGAACTACACGATTAAAAGTTGAACAGTTTACAGCGTACCATTGAACGAAAAGTCTGTCAACCACTCTGAAAATTTACCGGACGGATTGTCAGACAAATCTATTTGCTGCATAATGGACAATACACGGGATACATTTTCAGTTGCTGGGATTGTTATTTGACAATGAGGTCAGAAGTTTGCTACGATAGTGCTGTTCATTTGTTGAACAGACTGTTCATTATTTTTATTAACACAACACTAGAACGATCGTATTTTATAAACTTTAAGCTTGTTGTCTTTTTGTAGGCTACCGCGCTAAGATAGACGGTTGCCCACCTATGAAAATAATAACCAATTTATGGCGAACAATCACAACGAAAATGATGCTAACCAATCCACCACAGTGATTAAAGCGCTTGATGTGCTAGAGTGTTTGGCGCATCACTCGCGTCCGATGTCCGCTCAAGAAATCGCGAGGGCTTGCTCAATGTCACGCCCTACCGCCTACCGCCTGCTCACCACGTTAATGTCGCGCGGGTTTGTTCGTACTGACGGTAACTACAACTACTTGCTAGGAACCAAACTGCTATCACTTGGCAAGGTTGTGTTGGATGGTCTTAATCTGCAAGAAATTGCTCGTCCATATCTTCATGAGTTATGTGCAATTTCTAATGAGACGGGAAACCTTTCGATATTGGATGGCGCAGACATCCTGTATATTGGAAAGGAAGAAAGTCCACAGACTGCCGAAAAGCAAAATTTTGTGCAACTGCGTTCGTATGTCGGGACGCGCATCACCGTTCACAGTTCAGCGATGGGCAAAGCAATCCTTGCCTACCTGTTGCCAGACGAATGCCAAAAATTGCTAAATCAAATTGTTCCGCTCAAGCCATACACCGGGCATACGATTATCAATCCTGATACACTGATGCACGAGCTAGAACGAATCCGCCAACATGGCTATGCCATCGATGACCGTGAAGTTGATGATGGGACACGCTGCGTGGCAGCACCAGTTTTTGGGAATTCAGGGCGCATTGTCGCCGCCATGAGCATCGCAGGGCCTGCCTATCGGCTGACCCTTGATCATTTGCATCAGTTATCAAAAGAAGTTATCCGGGTAACACAAACTTTATCCTCTCAACTTGGCTACGTAAAACCATTTGAACCTTAAAAAAGCGTGGGTGCTCAATGACACAACCAATCCTTATGCGTCTTCGACACGACGACCAAGTAAAATTAGGTCTACAAATCGATGATAATGTGTACGATGTTACGAGCGAACTTGGCTCAGTTGCCGCCTTTTTACAGCGTAGCGCCGGACGTATTGAGGCGACCATTTCCGATGTTGTCACTGCTGCTCTGCGCAATCCGCCCCTGTTCCAGACTAAGGATTTGGAAACGATAAATTGGCTAGCGCCAACGGATAGTCAGGATATTTGGGCAGCAGGCGTGACTTACGAACACAGTCGCAATGCTCGGCAGGAAGAATCACAGGACGGCGGCGATGTCTACGCTCGTGTTTACACTGCGGAACGTCCCGAAATATTCTTTAAAGGACATGGTACGCGGGTTATAGGTCATCTGGGTGAGGTGGGCATCCGATCAGATTCGCATTGGAATGTGCCCGAACCCGAACTTGGCCTCGTGCTAAACCCTGCCTTGGAAGTTGTGGGGCTAACCATCGGAAATGATATGAGCAGCCGGGATATTGAAGGGGCTAACCCACTCTATTTGCCCCAAGCAAAAGTTTATAACGCATCCTGTGCATTGGGGCCGGGAATTGTGCTTGGTTCGCACAGTACGTGGCCCATCAAAACGATTGACCTTGAAATAATACGCCAGAATAGCACATTGTTTTCGAGCCAAATACAAACGTCACGTATTCATCGCACCATTCAGGAATTATTGGAACATCTCGGACGCTGTACTGATTTCCCCGATGGGGCAGTATTACTCACTGGCACAGGAATTATCCCGCCGAGTGAGTTTACATTACAGGTCGGGGATAGCACCCGAATTAGCATTGATGGTATTGGGACACTCGTAAATCGCGTGAAGCAGGTCTAATAGCTCAGGGTTAACCTGCTCCACGCGGTTTTTAGTTACTCACCATACGCATCCTCACCCTAAATCCCTCTCTACGCAGTGGAGAGGGACTTCAAGACACTGGCTTTTTTCCCCTCGCCCTGCGGGAGAGGGGCAGGGGTGAGGGCAATCTGGCGTAAAACAAGTCGTGCGTTAGGTGAGTTGGTTAATCCAATTGCAGATTATCCACTGAATAGGCTGGTTCAAAGCCAATCAGTGTTCTTGCTTTGTCAATCGAGAGTAAGGCAGAGCTATCGCGCAGATCGGTTTTTAGGTGAGTTACTTCGGGGAAAAAGAGAGTAGCCAGCGCTTTGGACTCATAGCCGAGATAGTTGACACGATCATTGATGAAAAGCGCATGACTCCCCTCATAATCGGCGGTCAAACTTTTCTCAATGGATTGCGCTGCATCACGCTCATCGACAAATGCCCAAAAATTGTACCGATCACCGACATAGGCGCGGAATAGCGGATCACCGGGCAGTGGCGGGTTCGGTACTGGCTCGTGATTCACATTAAAATCAAAGGGGCGCTGCTGGCGAAATTCAATGTTGCGTTGTTTTACGTCGGCAAGTAGGGTTTGCCTTTCCAATTCCGGTAGGCTTGCCAGTTCGGCTACCACACGCCGACCATTCGCTCGCCTTAACTTGAATTGGTCGCTGTGAATGTAGTCCTTGCCGACCACGCCGGGGAAACGCAATGCCGTGCTTGAGATACCTTCGCGCCGCCAAAAATACCGCCCAATTTCCTCAATGATTTGTTTTGAAAATGCGTAGGCATCGGTTGTATAGGCTGGATGGTCTTCATCGATGGGAAGGTAGCGGATAGCTAGTTCAGCCGTACCATAATATCCTCCAAAGGCATTGATGGAGCTAGCCTGAACAACGCGGCGAATTCCAGTAGCAGCGGCAGCTTCAAACACATTAAATGTGCCAGCAACATTAACTTCAAAAACCTGAGAAGCGGGAGCCATATGAGGCGTGCGAATTGCCGCCAGATGGATTACCGCATCACAGCCGCGCATCAGATCTACAAGCTGACTGTAGTTTAGAATATCCCCTTGAACATATTCAACGCCTTTGGTTTCAACCCCCGGTTTTAGATCAAGGCAGCGGATTTTCCATCCTTTTTTCAGAAGCAGTTCAGTGGCGGCTTTGCCGATGAGTCCTGTTCCGCCAGTAATCAGCACACGCACAATAATGTCCTCACTTTTAACGGATAATTATAGAAACACGGTGAGATTGATCCGATCTTAGCTCCAAAGACGATCATGAGAGTTCTCATGAGTCCAATGATCGGTAGCCTCGAAAACAGATGGATCAGCGGGATGTAGAAATTTCTGACAGGCTTCAAGATTGAGATCCGTAAAACCAAGCCCCGGTGTCTCTGGCACAGTGATATAGCCATCTTGAACCAGCGGCTTCGATAACCCATCGACCAGATCATTCCAGCCCGGAATATCTGCTGAATGGATCTCTAGCGCAAGGAAATTCTCCGTTGCAGCGGCACAATGAGCACTAGCGAGTGCCGCAATTGGGGAACCCGCCATATGCATCGCCATCGCGATTCCGTGATCTTGGGCGTAATCCCCAATCTTTTTCATCTCCATAATGCCGCCCGCCGTCATGACATCGGGATGGATTACGCTTACCGCCCGTTTTTCCACTAAGTCTTGAAAGCCTTCTCTAAGATAAATATCTTCGCCTGTGCAGATGGGCGTGGTCACAGCTTCCGCCAAACGCACATATTGATCCGCAAACTGCCAAGGAATCATATCTTCATACCAAGCCAGCGTAAATTGATCGAGTTCACGCCCTAACCGAATGCACGACTCAAGCTTCAGGTGTCCAAAATGGTCGGCGGCAAGCGGGACTTCATAGCCTACTTGTTCACGGATAGTGCCGACATACTCGACCAGCTTGTCAATCCCTTTGGTGGTAAGCTGTGTGCCCGTGAACGGGTGCATAATATCCTTACTCGCCAGCATATCCGGCATAGCATTTACTGTGCCGGGGATATGAGCAACCAAATCGATGCCGACATCCATTTTTAGGAATTTGAAGCCCTGCGCCATTCGACGCTTGAGTTGTGCTGCCATCGCTATGGGATCGGCTTCCGAAGGTGTATCGGCATAGCACAAGATTTTGTCGCGAAATTTGCCACCGACCAACTGATACGCAGGCACACCATAGGCTTTGCCAGCCAGATCAAATAGTGCCATTTCAATGGCAGAAACACCACCGCCCTGCCGCGCATGAAACCCAAACTGCTTGATCTTTCGGAAAACTTTATCGATGTTGCAGGGGTTTTCTCCCAAAATGCGGCTTTTAAGCATTAAGGCATAGGTTTTACTTCCCCAATCTCGCACTTCTCCGTAGCCAGAAAGGCCTTGGTTGGTATCAATACGGATAACGATACAATCCATTGGCAGTTGGGTGAGGCGGAGTGCAACCATGTCAGTGATTCGCAGGTCAGACGGGCGCGAATAAGTATTGACGTTTTGCTCCGATGCAGCAAAATTGCTCATGCTAAATTCTCCATGATAAATTAGGATTTAATTTTCGGGAACACGTTTACCAGAGTGGAAATCTTAACTCATCTTGCCCACGCCGCTATAGTCGGATAGCGAATACAACAAAGCGGTGTGTATCAGAGCAAAATCATGATGATCTTGGTCTATGGATAGAACTTGAGTAAACTGCGATCCAACGCCTGAAGCGATGTTTTGCCACACAGAGCCATCGTGAGTTGGATCTCGTTCCTGAGCAATTCAAGGACATGCCGTACACCCGCTTCACCGTTAACCGCTAATCCCCATAGGACGGGCCGTCCGATCAACACCGCAGACGCACCTAACGCAAGCGCTTTAATGACATCTGTACCCCGCCGAATGCCACCATCGATCAGAACGGGGACGCGCCCAGCAACCGCCTCAACGACTTCGGGCAGTGCATCAATTGTCGGGATCGAGGTGTCAAGCTGCCGTCCACCATGATTTGAAATAATGATGGCATCCATCCCATAGTCAACTGCTAATTTTGCATCTTCGGCAGTCAAGATCCCCTTGATCACGAAAGGCATTCCCGCTGCCATCTCGCGATAGGTAGCCAGATCGTCCCAAGTCATCGAAGTGGATCGCAAGGAATCCGAACGAAATATTTGGACTTGTTTTTCGCTGGCTTGTGCGCCTTGTTCCTGATCAATCGACAAGTTTTGGAGGTGTCCCGCCTTTAGTTCGGGGGGAATCACAAGCTTGTTACGAAGATCGCGCTCACGGCGACCAAGATAGGGCGTATCCACCGTAATAACCAGCGCCTTCGCGCCTGCGGCGATGCCTTGCTCAATGGTGCCTCGATTCAGATCCATATCATTGTAGACATACAATTGCAGCCAGATGGGGCCGGGGCTGGCTTGCCGAACTTCGCCTATCGGATAGTTAGACAGCGTGCCAACAGTCATAATCGTCCCCATGCTGTGAGCCGCACGGGCAGTCGCAAGTTCGCCATCTGGGTGACACAACTGGTGGGAAGCAGTCATACCAACCAGCACTGGCATCTGGATCGGCACACCGAGGATGCTGGTACTTTGGTCGATATGGTCTACATCAACCAGCACACGCGGACGCAGCGCAATCTTATTGAAGGCACTCCGGTTATGTTGCAACGTGATCTCATCTGCCGCACCGCCCGCAATGTAATCATAAAACGCATCGGGTATTTTGCCACGTGCTGCGGTTTCATATTCCGCAAGGTTTAGCGGTAGCATGGATACACTAGACTCCTCTGACAAACTTAGCCCTTAACTGAGCAAGGTTTTTGAACGATATTGCACGGCCTCGGCGACATGCTCAGTGAGAATAATGTCGCTTGCCACGAGATCGGCAATCGTCCGACTAACCTTCAAGACGCGGTGATAGGCGCGGGCGCTCAACTGCAACTTACGCATAGCAGCTTTTAGAAGCAGGGTCGCTGATTCATCCATTTTGCAATATTCATCAATCTCGCCTGCGCCAAGATCGCTGTTGGTAAGCACGCCTGGCAGCGGCTTATAGCGCTGACGTTGAAAGTCGCGGGCAGCTTCTACCCGTGCTTGGATAGCTGTTGAGGTCTCGCCGCTACGGTTATCGGTCAACTTGTCATAGTCTACTCGCTGTACATCAAGCTGAATATCGAATCGATCCAACATCGGGCCGCTAATGCGCTGCTGATACTTACGTACCTGCTGTTCGCTACAGGTACAGGCTCGCATCGTGTCGCCGCGATAGCCGCATGGACAGGGATAATCACAATCTGCAATTTTCCATTGAGTATTCGCTGTCACAGCAAGCCATTACTTTGGTTCATGTGCGTCCATTGCATTTTACCGTAAAATAAGAGGGTTACTTTGAGCGAGATGCTCGATATATTGCGTATTTACTTCGTTGGGCGGAAACGGTAGCTCCGCGAGGAAGCTCCTTACAAATCTGTCCGTAATGTTATTGCATGGGGCATACTGTTACTGAATTGGAAGCTGCCGTATCGTGCAGCCGTGACCTACTTGTTCATCTCCGACAACTCTACCCGCGCACTTACGATATGAGGCTCCATCTCATACAAGCTGCTTAGAATACTACTCCCAATCGCCTCATACTGTTCCCGCGTGCCGTTGAAAACAATCCCTTCATCCGTCTCATCGCCGCTGGTAATGACCTGAGATATTGTTGCATTCATGCCTTCGACAATCAACGCGACCTCCTCGATTTGGCCCAAGGTCACGCCCTTATCGTCGAGATTGTCTTTCACGTTATTGGACATTATTCGGAATAAAAATCAAGCAGGGTCAAGAGATTCAAAGTCGGAACAGGTTGGCGAAAGTGAACTCGCAAATTATGTAGAGCGCAGGCCACTTCCATCACCCTATCGGAAAATCCGAGCTTGGTATTGCGGAAAACAGCCTTGACAATATGGCAACGTTTGACACCCGATAAGGTGTGCTCAACGACGATGCGGGCAGAGGATAACACCATGTTCAAGCGTCGATCCGCCACACTGAGGTCCTGACCTTTGGGCTTTTTCTTGGGTTGCCAAGTGATAACACCGGGTGGTTCATAGCCCTGAAAGCCGGTATCCTTGCCCAGTGTGGCTTGAGATGGATAGACAATCGTGGCAGTATCAGCTTGTTTCTTATCATGGATTTTCCCCGGTTGTGTCGGCCCTAGATAGGCCACTTTTTGAGTGTGAATGTTGACTAGGACGAGATTTTTATCGGTGTGAGCTTTTTTTTCCACTGTATTGCTCGCGTTGCGCGTCCGCATTCTGCGGACGTTGGCGACGACGTTCTGTCCCATCAATGACCAAATCTGGACCACCTTCATTGGCTAGTTCACTCATTTGCACCGCCTGTCCATCCCGTTCTGGGGTCATCCCCTGTGCTGCCAATGCTTTTTGTAGGATAGGCAGCAAGCGGTGTATCCACTCATTCACCCGTCCTTGGCTCAAACTAAACTGTAGCCCTAACATCGTTTGCAATGGATAGGTCTTTTCATACACCAAGATAAATAGCAGTTTATCTTCCATCGTTGCCAATTTGCTCTTGTTTCCTCCACCCTTTCGCCGTTGTCGGGGCTGCCCCGCTTCGGTTTGACTATCCGGATGTTCCCCTCCATACACTTTGCCAAACGATTCCAGCAACGCGCCGAATTCTTTTTGGTTCAATCCGGTGGCTGCCAACAATTCTCTCGGTTTGTTTTGCAATTCTTTATAGGTTAACATCCCTCCATTCTACCCTATTCCGAATAATGTCTATTGATTAAATCCCATAGAGCTTTGACAGACCTAAAATTAATTTCGCCACGCTCAAGCCAATCGATCTGGTAGGCGTAGTAGAATTCAGAGAAGTTCTCGTCAAGCGCCGTTATTTCGGGTGCGAAGTCCATCGACCTATCCTTACAATACGCTAGCTGACTTAGTTGGGCTTGCCGCTTTGCAGTTCCAGCGGACTTTCAGCCAAGATTTTCAAGGGGCCTATAAGTCGAATAACATAGGCAAGGCGATCTTGTTCTGGGAGATCTTTGGGGCCGTATTTATCGAACAAATCGGTTATCAATTCAACTCTAGCCTTATCAATTTCTAAGTTCAGTTTCACAATCTCCAATCTCGATTTTTCTAGATCTAGATTTCGTTGTGCTTCCGAAGACTTAGCCTCTATATGAGCATCTTGCGTTTTGACCCGCGTATCTGCAACTACAGCCCTTTTCTGTTCAATATCCAATTCCAATGCGGAGATTTCCAGTCCAGCGAGTTTTTCAGCGTGCTTACGTCGCCAAGGAACGATACGTTCCTCAGCAAACTTGTAAGCACTTTCAATACCTTCCACATCGATCCCGACAGGTGAATTCTGCGATATTAATCTAATTTTAGCTTGGGGCGACTCTATGCCTTGTAGTTGTGCAATAACTTGCTGTAAATCGATAAGTGCTTGCAAATAGGGGGCTACATGACTTACTAAGGTTGTAGGGGTTAAGGTATCGATACCCACGAGTTGCCTGATATTATTTTCACCGCTAGGCACATCCGATTTCTAGTCACCCGACAGTAGGAGGGAAAGGGCTTGCAGGGCAGGAAAATGCCGG